>JAWXCG010000304.1:0-10298 GCA_034440555.1 Pseudomonadota bacterium | reverse complement strand
TAGCCCCCTGAGTCAGGGGGCGAAAAACCGCAGGTTTTGACCAGCTCCGCTGTTGAGAGCGGGGGTTTGGCAAGCAATAAGCAGTGCGGCGAAGACGAAGTGGTGACTTATTCAGACCTACCCCAATGGGGGTAAGGCTGGGTGCCGCAGAGCGGCGAAGTTGATCGGTCGGGTTTTGTCGGAGGTGCTTTGCTAAAACGTATTTTGCTAAAACGTGCTTTGCCTAAATCAAAGTCGTGTGGGTGTGCTGGCTGATGCTTGTGCGCAGAGTGCATCCGCAAGTCTGAACGGCCGACAACCGCAACGCAGGAACAATGGGAGGGCAGCGCCGTTGCACCCATTGGAAATAAATGTATGATTTTCACCAAGCGCGGCATCGCTGCAATGCGGCTTTGCACTGCGCCGCCAAAAATTGGGTTCTCGGCAACAGCGGCGTTGTCATCGCACGAATGTTTTTGGACGGCGGGCCTACGTGCGCTCAAGGCAAAGCGCTGACGATGCCGAACAGGGCTTGGCAGTGTGCGGCGGTGCATTCGCGCAGAGCGGTCAGGCTGTAGCCCCCCTCGAGGGTCGACACCACCCGGCCCATCGCGTGGCGTTCGGCAATCGCCACCAACGCGCGGGTAACCCATGCGAAGTCTTCGGCACCCAGATTGAGCTGAGCGAGCGGATCCAGACGATGCGCGTCGAAGCCGGCCGAAATCAACATCAACTGCGGTTTGAATGCCGCAATCGCAGGTAGCAATTGCAGCATCCAGGCTTCGCGGAATTCGAGCGAGCGCGCCCCGGGCATCAAAACGGCGTTATGGATATTGCCGACGCCGTGCTCACTTTCGGCGCCGGTGCCGGGATACAGCGGCCATTGGTGCGAGGACGCGTACAGCACGCGAGGGTCGTCCGCGAAGATGTTCTGCGTACCGTTGCCGTGATGCACATCGAAGTCGATGATTGCAACGCGTTCCAGGCCAAGCGCCATGGCGTGTGCGGCGCCGACCGCTACATTGTTGAACAGGCAAAAGCCCATCGCATCGACGTGCGTAGCGTGATGTCCGGGTGGCCTAACCGCGCAAAACACGCGGTCGGTTTGCCCCTGCAATACTGCATCGACGCCGGCGACGACCGCGCCAGCGGCATGCAGCGCAGCGTCGAGAGAATTCGGGTTCATGGCGGTGTCGCCATCCAGGCGCGACAACCCTGATATCGGCGCGCTGGCAAACACACGTTCGATCAGGCAAACATCATGTGCGCGGCGCAGTTGCTCGATGCTGGCAGCAGGCGCCAGCAAGCGCCGGATGGCTGCGAGCGGTGGAGCATCCAGTGCGGACAGAACCGCGGCCAGCCGCGCCGGAGATTCCGGATGACCAGGCCCCATGTCATGCAGCGCACAGGCAGGATGGGTCAAGATCATTGGCGTTGAATTGCGCCTAGCCGCGCTTGCGGCGTTCGTGTTTCCAGATCACTTCACCGTGTCCGGATTCGCGCGCTAGTACCCGAGCGATGACAAACAGCAGGTCGGAGAGTCGATTCAAATATCGGATCGCTTCGGGTCGTACTGCGTCATGCCGGGCCAAGGTGACCACTTCGCGCTCGGCGCGGCGCGCTACGGTGCGCGCCAGATGGCAGGCCGCTGCCGCGCGGCTGCCACCAGGCAGGATAAAATCCTTCAACGCGGGCAGTGGCGCGTTGAGCGCGTCCAGCCGCTGCTCCAGTCGGTCGATATCCGCGTCGGCAATCATCTCGCTGCCGGGGATGCAAAGCTCGCCGCCGAGATCGAACAGCTCGTGCTGGATTTCGGTCAGCGTGTCGGCAATCGAATCGGCTGGTGACGTCGCTGGTGGTGTCTCGGACCCAGCCAGTTCGGCGATGACCATGCCGATGCAACTGTTCAGTTCATCGACTGTGCCGTAGGCAGCGACGCGCGCACTGTCCTTCGACACGCGCGAGCCATCGCCAAGGCCAGTGGTTCCGTCATCGCCAGTGCGCGTATAAATTTTACTGAGGCGGTTGCCCACGAAGCACCTCCCCGAATCAGACTGGCTGCGTATTGGCTTCGCCGCGCGCGCGCTGCACGAGCGCGAAGCCGCCGAACAACACCAGGCTGTAGAACGCCATTCCGGCAAGCTGATTATGGAAGTACGGAATGGCACTGACATAGCAGCTCAGCAGGCCAGCAGCGGTATGCGGATACATCGTGCCCAGCGCCCACACCGAGAAATTGCTGACAATGAAAAAGCCCGTGGCACTGGCCAGGCCGAACACGGCAATCCTGGTGGCGCTGGCGTTGCGCAGACCACGACCGGCAAGCGCAATCAGCGCAAAGCATAGATAGGTCACCCAGATGCCTTCGTAAAACCCCAGAAACAGGTCAGACACGAACAGCGCCAGCAACGGCACCAGCATGCTCACCCAGCGGCGCCCGATATGTGCACCGGCGAACAACGCCATCGCTTCAAGCGGACTGAAGTTCCAAGGATGCGGCACCAGTCGGGACAGGGCGGCGAGCAAAATCATTCCGGCAATGAGGGCCAGTTTCAGATTCTGATCGGAGCGTGATGCGTCGGACATGAATTTACTCGGTGAAATTTGGGCAGACGCGAAGTGTAGCAGGGCCGATAGGGAACCTCTGAACAAGTCCGCAGCCGCGCTAGCCCCCTGAGTCAGGGGGCGAAACACCGCAGGTTGACCAGCTCCGCTGTTGAGAGCGGGGGTTTGGCAAGCACTAAGCAGTGTGGCGAAGACGAAGTGGTGACTTGTTCAGAACTTCCATAGGAGCTGAGTTCTCCAAGCGGTCGCTGCCACATTTCACCGGCCGGCGTATCATGGCCGAATGACAGAACAATACGATGTGGTAATCGTGGGTGGCGGCCTGGTCGGCATGAGTCTGGCCATCTCGCTTGAAGCCAGTGACCTCAGTGTGCTGCTCATCGAAGCGAAGCCGCCCGCGCTGATCGAGCAGAGTTGGGACGAGCGCCATTTCGCCCTGGGCAAGGCCAGCATAGAGCGCTTGCAGTTGATCCATGCCTGGCCGGATTCACTGGCGGGCACGCCGATTCGCGAAGTGCACGTCAGCCGCGCGGGAGAATTTGGCCGGGTTCTGTTGCGTGCGAGCGATATGGGGATGCAGGCATTCGGCGCCACGGTGCCGGCGCGACAGCTGGTCGCGGCACTCGAGCAGCGCCTGGCACAATGCGATCGCATGCAACGCTGGCGCCCGACGAAACTGTTGCACAGCACAGTCACTGGGTCGCATGTCGATCTGAGGGTGGAGAGGGAGAGCGGCGAGCACAGTGTTCGCTGCAAGCTGGTCGTAGCTGCCGATGGCAGCGAGTCGGCGATTCGCACTGCGTGCAATATTCCGCTGCAGCGAGTGGACTATCAGCAGACCGCGATTGTTTGTGCGGCCGAGACCGAGAAGCCGCATTTGGGCCGCGCTTTCGAGCGATTCACCGATGACGGACCGGTGGCGCTTTTGCCGCTGAACCTCAATCGTTGCGGCGTGGTGTGCACGCTCAGCGAAGCCGCAGCGGGGCCCGCGCTGGCGCTAGGCGATGTCGATTTCGCGCGCCTGTTGCAAGCGCGTTTTGGTCATCGTCTCGGACGCGTCGTGCGCGTCGGTCGCAGGCAGCCCTGGCCGCTGCGCCTGGTGCTGTCGGAGCGAGTGGTGGATCAGCGTGTGGTGCTGATTGGCAACGCCGCGCAAACCATTCATCCGATTGGTGCGCAGGGGTTCAATCTTGGCCTGCGCGATGCGAGCACGCTGGCGGCGTGTTTGCGGCAGTGTTCGGACCCCGGAGCGGACGAGTTGTTGCAACGCTATGCCGAGGAACGCGAGGCAGATCGCAACCACACCATCGCCATGAGCGCTGGCATGCTGCGCCTGAGCGCCGGATCTGGCCCGTTGCTACATGGACTACGCGGAATTGGCATGGCGCTGATCGATCGCGTTCCATTGCTTTCGCGCATGCTCGCGCAGTCGGCGATGGGCTACCGGACTTCGCCGATATGAGCCGTGTTGATGTGTTGGTTTCCGGCGCTGGTGTTGCGGGTGCGGTCGCTGCGCTCGGGCTGGCGCGGTGCGGACTGCAAGTCGCATTGATTGAGCGGAATCTGCCCAGCATCGAACCGCGTGTGGCAAATAGTCGCGTCGTAGCGCTGGCGCCGGCATCGGTACGTATTCTGCAACGCTTGGGATTGTGGCCCTTGTCGCCGCAGCATGCTGCCGCTTACCAACGCATGCAAGTACAAGCGGGTGCGCATGAAATCAATTTCGATGCGGCGGCGATTGGTGTTGCCGCGCTCGGTTGGATCACCGATCTGGAGGCACTGCAGCAACGTTGCTGGCAGGCGCTGACTCCGTCGGTGCGGCTATTGGCGCCTGCACAAATTGTGGAGGTGGAACGGCTGCGCGACGACGTCCGTGTCGAACTCGATGATGGCCAACGGCTGCGCGCTCGACTGCTTGTGGTTGCCGAGGGCGCGCGTTCAGATTTACGTGCGCGGCTCGGGTTCAGTGTGCAGGAGCGTGATTACGCGGCCAGTGGCGTGGTGGCGCGGGCACGCACCGCACGGCCGAATCCTGGCATCGCGTTCCAGCGCTTTGCCAGTGGCGGGCCGCTGGCGCTGCTGCCGTTGCACGATGGTACGTCGAGCATCGTCTGGACCCGGCCGACGCAAATTGCGGCGCAGTGGTTGCAAGCCGAGTCAACAGCACTGGCGGCCGCGCTGACCGAGGCCAGTGGCGCGCGTTTTGGTGCAGTGGAAGAAGTTTCCGCGCCGGTGTTGTTTCCGCTGCGCATGGCAATTGCGGATCGTTTCATTGGCGAGCGCGTGGCGTTGATCGGCGACAGCGCGCATGTCGTGCATCCGCTTGCCGGCCTGGGTCTGAACCTGGGTATGCTGGATGTGGCCGCGCTGATCGAAGTGCTGTCACGCGCACAGGCAGCGGGTCGTGATACGGGCAGTGCTGCGACTCTGTCGCGCTATGCGGCATGGCGCGAGGGCGATACGCGCATCGCCGCGGGGCTGGTCGATGGCGTTGAGCGTCTGTTTGGTTCCACACCATCGGACGTTCAACAGCTGGCCGAGCGCGGCCTTGGAATCGTGGATGCTCTGCCGCTGTTCAAGCGTTTTTTTTCGATGCAGGCGGCGGGTCTGGCCGGGCGCGTTCCAGAACTGGCGCGTTGATCGATCAGCGTGGAATGCGCGGCGCGCGCCTGAGTCCGAGCAACACTGGAATCAAAGACAGCAACGCCAGCACCACCAGCGGCACCACGAAACGCGGCTGACTGAACAGTGCAGAGTCGATCGGCAGGTGCGCCGCCAGCGTCGGTGCGATGCTGGCACCAAGCGCGGCGTACACAAGTTGTGCGGGCAGAATGCCGACGATGGATGTGGTCAAAAACATCTGGTAGCGACACCCCAGCCAGGCCAGCACAACGCTGATGGCGCCGAATGGAAACACGGGCACCAGACGCAGGAACAGCGCGTAGCTCACCGGGTGTTGCGAGAATCCGGCGCGCAGTCGTTCGACCAGTGCGCCGGTGGGGTGATCGTCGCCATCGTTCATGGCACGCTTTGCTGCCAGAAACAGCAAAGTGGCACCGATGCCATCGCCAATGATGCAGTAGAGCGCGCCCTCGATGATGCCAAGAAAAATGCCGCCGACAATCACCATTACGGCGCCGCCGGGTAGTCCCATCGTGGTCAGCGCGGTAAGCGCCGCGACCAGCCCCAGACGAAACATCACCGGATGCGCCTGCGACCAGACATTGAGCTGACCGTAGCGATCCTCGAGTCGGTCCAGCTGCAGCTCGCGCCAGGCTCCGCTCCAAATGAATGCCACTGCCGCGATTGCGATCAGTACCAGCGGCCAAAAGCGTCGCACATGGCCCCACCACGGAACACGGCGCGCCTGCTCGACCAGAGGTTCGATCGCGCGCGATTCGAGCGCGGCGTCCTCGATGCGTTCTTCGACGACTTCAGCGGCTAGCTCGAGCGTCTTGCCGAGCGCGCGCAGTTTCTCTTTCGGATCAGTCATCAGTGGCCATGGAAGGATTATGCATGGCAATTATTGCAGTTTGCTGCCACGCAGGGAGAGCGTGTGTGCCGGTGGCGCAAAGGAGTCGGCCCGTGCCACGTCCCAGAACACCTTGAACACCGGATGCTCGGGTTTGCTGCTCAGTAGCTCCTGCGGCTTGGCCCATACGTGCAGCGTGGCCAGCGATCGCACATCGGTGGACGACACGCGACGGATGATGTGCTCCGGTCCCAGCTCGTTGGGATGGGTGAGGCCGGCAGCGGCGATCAACTCCTTGAGTGCGATCATTGTATTGCGATGGAAGGCGGCGACGCGCGTTGCCTTGTCGGGAACCACCAGCGCGCGTTGCCGCAGCGGATCCTGAGTGGCCACACCGGTCGGGCAGCGTCCGGTGTGACAAGTCTGCGCCTGGATGCAGCCAAGCGCGAACATGAAGCCGCGCGCCGAGTTGCAGAAATCGGCGCCCATGGCGAGCGTGCGTGCGATGTCGAATGCCGTGATGATCTTGCCACTGGCACCGACGCGCACCTGATGTCGCAACCCGATGCCCACCAGTGTGTTGTGCACCAGCATCAATGCTTCGCGCAGAGGCGCGCCAACGTGGTCGGTAAACTCCAGCGGCGCTGCGCCAGTGCCGCCTTCGCCGCCATCGACAACAATGAAATCCGGGGTGATGCCGGTTTCGAGCATCGCTTTGGCAATGCCGAACCATTCCCATGGATGGCCAATGGCGAGCTTGAAGCCGGTGGGCTTTCCGCCGGAAAGATCGCGTAGTCGGGCGACAAACTGCAGCAGCTCGATCGGCGTGGCGAAGGCCGAATGTCGCGACGGAGAAATGCAGTCTTCGCCGATCGCAACCCCGCGTGCAGCAGCAATTTCCGCGGTCACCTTCGCGCCCGGCAGAATGCCGCCGTGACCGGGCTTGGCGCCCTGCGAGAGTTTCAGCTCGATCATCTTGACCTGCGGCGAGCGTGCATTCTTCGCGAAGCGCTCCTCGCTGAAACTGCTGTCGGGATTGCGGCAACCGAAGTAGCCGCTGCCGATTTCCCAAACCAGATCGCCGCCTGGCTCGCGGTGATAGCGAGAGATTGAACCTTCACCGGTGTCGTGATGGAAACCGCCGCGTCGCGCGCCCTCATTCAATGCCAGGATCGCATTCGCCGACAGCGAACCGAAGCTCATCGCCGAGATGTTGAGCACGCTTGCCGAATGCGGCGCTGTGCATTGCGGGCCGCCGATGTGAATGCGAAAGTCGTGATCGCGGATATCGGTCGGCGCGATCGAATGGTTGATCCATTCGAACTGCGGTGCATACAGATCGAGCTGAGTGCCGAACGGTCGCTTGTCGATTTCGCCTTTGGCGCGCTGATACACGATCGAGCGCTGCACACGCGAGAACGGGGTTTCCTCGGTGTCGTCCTCCAACAGGTACTGGCGAATCTCCGGACGGACTGTTTCAAAAAGGTAACGAAAATGCGAAAGCAGTGGATAGTTGCGGCGGATGCTCTGGCGAGTCTGTGTGAGGTCACGTAAGCCAAGTGCAGTCAACAGGCCAGCGACCAGCGCCACATACCACCAAACATCAGGGCCATTCAGCGCCAGCATGATGCTGACCGCGCATACAAGTGCGACCAGGGCCAAGACAAAATAGCGGGAAGGCAGCATGCAAAGTCCGGTCGCGATATGCCGGACATGATAGCGAGCCTGCGCATTTTTTAGGCTGCTCGCGGATCCAGCGCGCACGCGCTGGGGCTGGGCCGGATACTTGTTATCTGCGATCGCGGAGCTGTCGGCTGCGCTGGGTCCGCCAGAACATCAGCACCGCGAAACCGCCGACAAGGCCACCGAGATGTGCGAAATGCGCGATGCCCTCGAGTGTGCCGGTGACACCCAGATACAACTCGACACCCGCGTAGAGACTGACGAACAACCATGCCGGCATCGGGATCGGCGGGATCAACAGCACAATCGTGCGCTTCGGGAAGATCATTGCATAAGCCAACAACAGTCCGAACAGACCGCCCGAGGCGCCGACAGTCGGGTTCGGCGAACCTGTGTACAAACCAAAGGCGAGTTGCGCCAGCGCCGCGGTAACCACACTGGCGAAGTACAGGAGTGCAAATCGACCGGTGCCGAACACGCGCTCCAGTTCCGCGCCGAACATGTAGATGCCGAGCATGTTGAACAGCAGATGATTGATTCCCCCATGCAGGAACGCATAGGTCAGCAACTGCCAGGGTGCGAAGTGCTCGCCTATGGGCCACAGTGCGCCCAACTCAAATACTGGACGCGGATCGACGCTCTGTAGCAAGAAAACTGCGATACACGCAGCGATCAGCGAGTACGTGAGGTAGGGGGTTGGACGGGATGGTTGGGTGCTTGGCACGCATGGCTCGAGTAGGTGATTGGGCTAAGCCCTGGGCCTTGGCCCACAAGTAAAGTCGTGCACTGTGGAGTGTGAAATGGCACGTCGGATATTCTGATGTGTGATTCGTTGAGTCGCTGAGCGCTCGGTAGATTGGTTTTTGAGCACGATGTGTTCAGGCTTGCAGATGCTCAAGCAGCCACTGTGTAAACGCGCCGTAGGGCAGGGCACCGGATTGGCGGGCAATTTCCTCGCCGCCACCAAACAGGATAAGCGTCGGAATGCTGCGAATCTGAAAGCGTGCACTGGACTGCGGATTTGCGTCCGTGTCGAGCTTTGCAAAGCGAATGCGTGGCTCGAATGCAGCCGCTGCTTTTTCGAACGACGGCGCAAACTGACGGCACGGTCCACACCACGCGGCCCAGCAGTCCACCACGATGGGGATGTCATTGCGGGCCAGCACCTTTTCCACGTTGGCATCGGTCAACGTCAGCGGATGGCCGGTGAAAAGCGGTTTGTGGCAGCTCCCGCAAGCTGGCGATTCGGCAAGTCGGGATTCGGGAATGCGATTGACCGAGTCGCAATGCGGGCAGGTAAGGTGCAGTTGATTTTCCATGGTCACGCAGATGGTGTCTGCCGACAGCAAATCAAGTCGTGAGCGAATGTCGCCCAGAGGGAAAACTGCCCATGGGCGACCACTTGTTTCGGCCACCATGGCGAAAATGCCGATTAATGATGGCTGCACCGCGGACATGCCGTCTGCGGCCGACGAACAAACCAGGTGACACTGATTCAGCGGATGCGCCGGAAAATTCACCCCGCTCGACTAGAAAGTTCCGTTCTTGAAGTCGGTTACAGCCTGGCGAAGTTCCTCCTGCGTATTCATGACGAACGGTCCGTAATGGGCGATGGGTTCACCCAGCGGCCGGCCGGCAATCAGCAAAAATTGCACTGCTCCGGCGCGCGCCTCGACGCGAACCTGGGCGCCCGGCCCCAGCAGCAGAAGTTGACGCTGTTTGAGCGACTGTTCGCGCGTACCGACCTGCATCTCACCAGAGACGCCATGCAACATCACCGTATGCTTTTCGGGCACTACGTAATCAAACACAGCGCCAGCCGGCAACTGCACATCGAGCAGGATTGGCTCGGTCGGGCGCGGGCGCACAGCTCCCTTCGTGCCGTTGTAGTTTCCGGCAATCACGCGCACGCGGACGCCGTTGCCGTCGCTCACTTCGGGGATCGCGCTGGCGTCGATGTCTTGATACCCCGGCTCGCTCATCTTCATCGCAGCCGGAAGGTTCAGCCATAGCTGATAACCCCACATCAGGCCATCTTCCTGCTGCGGCATTTCTTCGTGCACGATGCCGCGTGCAGCGGTCATCCACTGCACCGAGCCGGGCCCGAGATCGCCCTCGTTGCCTTGGTTATCGCGATGACGCATGCGTCCGGCGAACATCAGTGTGATGGTTTCCAAGCCGCGATGCGGATGCGACGGAAAACCGGCGATGTAGTCGGATGCAGTGTCGGAACGAAATTCGTCCAGCATCAAGAACGGGTCGGCCTGTCGTGCCATGCGGCTGTCGAGCATTCGGGTTAGCTTGACGCCGGCGCCGTCGGAAGTGGCCTCGCCCTGAAACAAGTGCGCACCTTCGCGGATAGTGGATTGCGAAACTTGCTTGACGGAATTCATATAGCCTCCTGGTTGCGCATACAATGCGACCGAAGGCGATGGGGAACAAGACGCAAGCGACGCAAACGCCTTTGGCGAAGTTGCAAACTTCACTTTGGGATGAGCGCTAGTTATACTGTGTCATTAATGTCCGTCATGACTTCATCGTCGGCCTATGTGATCCATGATGGCGCGTGCGATGAGCCAGCGCAGTGTGGCGATGGAGT
>JAWXCG010000303.1:0-27264 GCA_034440555.1 Pseudomonadota bacterium | reverse complement strand
CGGCGCCAACATCGGCGGAATTTCTGATTTCAGCGATGAGTTTCCCTTCGTCGACCTGATGAAGAGTGCGCGCGATTGGATTCCTGGCAACAGTGCCGGTTGCTTCGATTGTCGCGAACCTGGCAGCAATCCAACTTGCAACGCGCCGAACGCCTGTCCGGTGACCATCAATCGTGATGCGAATGGTTTTGTCAGCAGTTTGCTGCCCAATCAAGTAGTGACGACCATCGTCCATGCTGGCGGCACACCGGGCCGATTGTCCGCAGGAAATTACACACTGCGTTTCGATGGCAGCGGCACGATCCAACTGCTTGGCGCCAGTCAGGTAAGTCAGGTCGCCGGCGAGATCGTGGCGAATATCTCCAGCAGCACCGGCAACAACATTGGTTTTCGATTGACCGCGATAACCGGAGGCAATCCGTTGCGGAATATCA
This sequence comes from Pseudomonadota bacterium, assembly GCA_034440555.1. Taxonomy (GTDB): domain Bacteria; phylum Pseudomonadota; class Gammaproteobacteria; order Xanthomonadales; family Ahniellaceae; genus 0-14-3-00-62-12. Next base: position 26,830 of record JAWXCG010000303.1, on the reverse strand, counting down.
GAATCCTGCCCCCGGGCGGAGTCTGTAACAACGATGACCATCGCTTCTGCGATGGCGCAGCGCCCTGTGGCGCGGGCGCTACCTGTCAATTGTTCACCGCTGCCGGCGTCGCTGACGCCCAGTTGTTTCATCCGCGCTTTCTGAAAAACCATGAGCCGTTTCGGCTGCTGCGCTTCATGGATTGGATGGGCACCAACTCGTCGCCCATCGTGAATGCGGCAGACTACCCGAGTGCGACCAGCGCGTTCTGGACACGAGTGCCCCTCACCACGTTGGCGGCACTGGGCAACCGCCTGCAGAGCGATCTCTGGATCAACGTGCCGCACAAGGCCACTGATGCCTTTGTTGATGCCATGGCCACCGTCCTGCGCGACGACTTTACACTGGACCGCAAAATCTACATCGAGTACGGCAATGAAAACTGGAACGGAATTTTTTCACAGAACGTGGAAATCCCACGCCAGTTCTGTCCCGGATTCGCCGATCTCGCAGCGGGCTGCCAGAACGACGGGGTCAGCGGCAATGGCATTGCCTGCGAACGCGATCCCAATACGTTTTCGTTGGGCGCCGCGCAAGCCCCCTGTTTCCAGGCCCTGGTACGCGCTTGGGGTGATCGCTCGGTACAAATATTCGATCGGTTCGATGCGATCTTCGGCGCGAGTGCGCGGCAACGCTTGATACGGGTCATCGCGGCGCAGGCCGCCAATCCCGATCTGGGACGGCAAGTGATGGTGCGCAATGCAACCGGGCAAGCCTTCACCGTCGCGAGCAAGACCGATACCTACGCCAGTGCGCCCTACTTTGGCACCGACTATTGCACGCCGGACAACGGCATCAATCCAGACAACAATGCGAGTGTCTACGCCAGCACCGAAGCTTTCCTCGATCATCTGGAAACCAGCGGGCTCGCCGTCTCCCGCGGCTTTATGCAGAACAGCAAGGCCATGCTCAATGCCAACTTTGCCGCAGAGGGCATACGCCACATCAGCTACGAAGGCGGCCAACATCTGGCCGGTATCGGTGGCTTCACCTTCAACAGTACCTGCAATCTGCGCTTCGACGAAGCCAACCGCAGCCCCCGCATGGAACAGATCTATCGCACCTATCTGAGCGATTGGAAAGCCAATGGCGACGAGTTCACGCAGTTCTACAGCGTTGGCCGCTACAGCGTTTTCGGGCGTTGGGGAACGCTTGAGTTCCAAGACCAGGATGTCACCACTGCCGCAAAATATCGCGCGATAACCGGCCATACGACTGTCAATCCATGCCACTGGGTCGGCTGTGCTCAGGGCGGTGCTTTACCTCAGCTGCTGTTCACCAATGGATTCGAGGGTAACTAGTCCATCGTCGTTCGACGCGTACGTGGGCTGTGGCGAGTCGTGCGTAAGGTGTCGTGAGTTGTACGCAGGATGTGGTGAGCATCGCGAGCCGCATTTATCCAGACACCCTGCGACCAGCGTCAATCAGCAGCATTCACCAATCACCTAAGGAAGGTCTGAGTAAGTCACCACTTCGTCTTCGCCACACCGCTTATTGCTTGCCACACCCCACGCTCTCAATAGCGCAGCGGGTCAACCTGCGGTTTTTCGCCCCCTGACTCAGGGGGCTATCGCGGTTCCGGACTTGTTCAGAGGTTGCCTATACCGGACGCAATTGCTCAGTCCGCGTGCGCGTCTTATCAGTGACCACGTCGCCGGTATGCAGCGTTGACTTGCGCTCGACGAGCATGACCAGGCATTCGTGCTCGGCGATGGGATTGTGGCGAACGCCCTTGGGCACAACAAACAACTCGCCCTGGTTCAGCAGCACGGACTCGCCTTCCATTTCGATGCGCAACTGGCCCTTCAGGATCAAAAACAACTCGTCCTCGTCCTGGTGGCTGTGCCAAGCAAGAGTTCCCTTCACCTTGGCGACCTTGACATAGGCGTCATCGAGCTCGGCAATCACACGCGGTGACCACAGCTCGGTAAGGGAAGCGGCGAGATCCTGAGGCGAAACAACCTGCGACATACATACTCCTTCGGAGAAAAAACAGCGCAAGTACCTACTCAAACCGTGTGCAAGCGACTGCGTATAGAGCGCGTGTCGGTGTCGTCGAGCTAAACTCGTCTTTCTCCATGATCCCGTCAATTTGACGGCCACCATGGAGCAAGTTATGCGCAAAACCCTGACCGCCACCGCGGCCCTGATGTTGTCAATTGGCGCGACCGCAGCTGTCATCTTACCGCCGCTGCCACCGCCAAGCGTCGAGCAAATTGCATCAAGTTATACCAATTTCGATATCGATGGCGACGGCATTCGGGAGATCAACAGCATTACACTGATGGACTTCGAACCCGCCATCCCACTCGGCACTGGCGCGCAGGGGCTGGCTCTGGTGTTGGTCGAGCCACGGCTGCTGGCGTCGACCTCAGGCACGATGAACGCTACCGTCAGGAACCACCTGATCAATCACCGCGATGATCTGGTCCGTGAGGGCTATCGCACACGCTTCCTGCTTACTGACGTCTATCACGGAGCCCAGCATCAGGATGGCCGCACGCTCCTGGCGATACGCCGTTTCGTGCGCAGCGTCTACTCCTCCAACTCGACGCTCAAGGGCGTAACGCTGGTCGGGTCTTTTCCAGAAGCCACACTGTTCCGCCGCGTACTGTTCCGCTCCGTCGAGGAAGGCAAGCAATTTCTTGTGCTGCATCCGGAACGAGTCAACCCGCGCGCCGACATCGTACTCAGCGATCTCGATGGAAACTGGGAAAACCTCTATCAGCTGGTGGGCAACAACGAACACTTGAAGGTCGAGATCCCCAACAGCGTCATGTTTCCGCTCATTGCGTGGCCTTTCAACAACCAAACGTTGACCGGAACGGTGCGCGAATTTGAAAACGTGCATTGGGAAGACATCTTTTACCTGCGCGAGGATTTTGTCGATCGACTGACCTCTGTCGGTGGCGTCGGCGGCCCGGTCAGCGTTTCCATACGTTCGGTCGCGCAACGACATCCGGAGCTGACAACGGCCGACCTTGCGCGACCCAATCCGCTCGCACGTGCCGAAATCGCCGTATCGCGTATTGACGCGCGGGGCATCGCGATCAATCCCACAATGGCACCCGATCGCATGGGAAATTTGCCGGTTGAGCGTTTCGGGCGCGCGCCACTGGATGTGAACGGGCGACCCCAGGCGTTAGAGTTCAATGCGGTCCTACCCTACGAATTCAGCGCACCACAAATGCTCTGGGGGCGCGACGCGCTGCTGGAGCAACGTATCATTTCTGACTATTTCGACCGCAACCATCAGCATCGAATCGGCGTCGCTCATGCCAGTCAATATCGAACCAGCGCGGTCACCGAACTCAATAGCGGTCTGATCTCGCCCTGGTCGATGAATCAGGAATTGCGCAAGGCCGACCCCGCAGGCTTTCAGCTCTCAAACGAATTTGAGCAGGCCACGATGTTCAGTTACATCATGTCGCTGCGCGAACCCAGTGTGTTGCGAGGCATCGCTTCGCATTCAAATGGCTGGGGCTCACAATTCGCCGATATTCACAATCCCGCGCTGATCGCGTTGGCGTTGGGAGGCACAGCCTTCGACTGGGAGTTGAGCAGCAGCAACGGGCGTTGGCTGTACACACCAAGCGCAAAGTTCATCGGCGGTTGGGCGGATTGGAAGCTCGGCCGCAGCCTGTGGAGCAACCAGACGTTGGCCTACACTGGCCAATCGTTTTACATGCATGATGGTTGCAGTATCACGGTGCCGGACGGCAACGAGCCGGACATGTCCTATGACGATCCGCAGTATGGCCAGAGAAACAATGCCGACTCCATCCTGTTCTTCCAGAATGGCCTGGCGCTCATGGGTCGCGGCAAAGTGTTCTATGACACGCCCGCGGGCTACACCAGCGCGGTGGCCGCTGCGGGCGGACGCTTCGGTTACGGCTGGCGTGGCACTTTCATCGCCGACAGCAACAACGCCGCATTGAAACCGGGTAGCAATGCCGATGGCCGCGTCCTCAGTAACAAGAAGGCGTACTCCTGGGACCTGCGCGGCGATTGGACTGTGAAGCTCAAATATTGATCAGTTTGGCGCCGATCAGATGAACTTCCGATCGGCGTCTACTGGATTGGTCCCGCGCAGTGCCGGCGAGACGAAGTCACGCTCAACCTGACATCGGGGGCAACTTCAATACGGCCCCAACCCAGACGTTATCGGAGTTGAGTTTATTGGTTGCGCGTAGCGCTGTGACGCTGCAGCCATGCCGGGCGGCAATGGCAGAAAGCGATTCGCCGCGCGCAACGATGTGGTGCGAGGCGCGTTGCGGATTGGCGGCGAACCAGGTGCCTTGTGGCGGCGTGGTGGCAAAATATTCGCGGATTCCGTCAGTCACGGCCGAGGCGAGCTTGGCGCGATGCGTGGGATCGTTCAAGCGCTTTTCTTCGGCAGGATTGCTGATGAAGGCGGTTTCAACCAACAGCGAGGGCACGTCCGGCGAGCGCAGCACAACGAAGTTTGCGCGCTGCAAATCGCGCTTGTGCAGATTGCCGATGCGTGCCAAGCCGCGCAACACGTTGGAGGCGACAACTTCACTCGCGCCCATGGTGGCCCCCTGCGAAAGATCGAGCAGAACTGCGGCAAGCGTGGATTCCTTGTCGCCCAGCGAGACGCCGCCGACCAGATCGGCCTGGTTTTCCTTGCGTGCCAGCATGCGCGCAGCCTCACTGGAGGCGCCACGCTGCGATAGCACAAACACCGAAGAACCGCGCGCCGCTTTGTTGGTGAACGCATCCGCATGAATCGATACGAACAGATCGGCCTTGGCTTCGCGGGCGAGCGCGTAGCGTTGCTCCAATGGAATGAAAAAATCGCGATCGCGCAGCAGCACCGCGCTCATCCCCGGGTCGGCATTGATTTCGGCGGCGAGTGATTTGGCGACCGCCAAAGTGATGTCCTTCTCACGCGATCCGGCCGCACCAATCGCTCCGGGATCATCGCCGCCGTGGCCGGCATCAATGGCAACAATCACCTTGCGTTGTCCGCTCGGCCGCGACTCGATGTCGGTCTTGACGACCATCGGTCTGGCTTCGCGCTCGAACAGGTCAAGCACCAGACGATGCCCGTGTTGATCATTGGGCGGCAACAAAAATGTTTTCGGCTGTACGTCACGATCAAGATCGAGCACCAGACGCAGCGCACTGCCCTGCCGACCGGAACGAAGGCCGCGCACCACACCTTTGGCACCAGGAATATCCAGACCCACTGCGGTCGCAGACGCAACGTCCAGCACTACCCGATGCGGGCCATCGAGCACGAACAGTTTGTAATCGATTGGCGCTGAGACATCGAACACCACACGCGTGTGGTTGTCAGCTTCCCAAAAACGAACCGATCGAAGCTCGGCCGCGAACAGCACCGAAACTCCCGACAAAGCGAGCAACAAAACCAAACCTTGGCGGAATTTGCGCGACATGCGGCGTATTCAAGCGCCACACTCGGAAAAAATCAACACTTTTCCTTCAAAATCCGCAACCTGCGCTCGGTTTCTCGGATCAACATGACAAATTGGAGCGATCACCTTCAATCGAAAGCACTTGCGTCAGCTTTGCCAACGCTAGCCGGCCGCGCTCGGACTGCGCCTCCACCTGCCCGCTGCGTCCGTGCAGCTGGTGCGCCAAGGTGATGACGAGATCGGTCGGCGGCAGCAACGGAATTCCCTTTTCCGGCCATTCGACGAGCACGATTGCGTCGCCACAGAGCAGGTCGTCGAGCCCGAGCTCGGTGAGTTCTCGAGAATCCACAATCCGATACAGGTCCAGGTGATGCAGCAAGCCTTGTGGCAGCGGATAAGATTCCACCAAAGTGTAGGTTGGGCTCTTGACCCGCGTACCCGGTACAACGGCATTGATCAGCGCGCGCACCAGCGTCGTCTTTCCAACGCCCAGATCACCGGACAGCCCGACCAGCAGCGGAGCCGACATCGCCTGCGCCAGGGCCTCGCCCAGGCGGCAGGTCGACGCCTCATCGGGTAAGTTCAACTCGAAGCTCATGGATTTAGCACCGGCGCAAGTTGCGCCATCAGGTCGCGAGCAACCAAACCACGCTCACCCTGCTTGCCAGCGGCAAGATCGCCTGCGCTGGCATGGACAAAAACTCCGGTTCGCGCGGCATCGAACGTACTCAACCCTTGCGCGCGCAGCGCCGCGATGATGCCGGCAAGCACATCGCCCATCCCGGCACTGGCCATGCCAGGATTGCCCCGCTCACAGATCTCGAGATGCAATGCATCGCAAATCAGAGTGCCCGCGCCTTTCAGCACCGCAACGCCACCATAACGCGCTTGCAAGTCGCGCACCGCAGCGTAGCGATCGTGCTCGACCAGTGCAGTCGTGGTACCGAGCAGACGCGCGGCCTCCCCGGGGTGCGGTGTCAAGATCACATCTGTCGGTAGTGACAGCGCTTCGCCAGCGATCAGATTCAACGCATCGGCATCAAGCACCAGCGGCTTACCCGATGCCAGCGCTGCGAGCAGCAATTGACGCCCCCAGTCACCCGGACCGAGTCCAGGCCCAAGCAAAACCACATCCGCACGCGCCAGCATCGGTTGCAGCTCCACAGGTGCAAGCACCGCGCGCACCATGACTTCGGGGCAGCGCGCAAGCGACGCCGACAGATGCTCCGCTCGCGTCGCCAGACTGACCCACCCTGCCCCGCTGCGCAACGCACTTTCCGCGGCGAGCAGTGTGGCTCCGCCCATGCCTTGGTCGCCACCGACAACCAGCACGTGCCCGTGGTCGCCTTTGTGCGCATCGCGCGCGCGTGGCTGCAATAGCGCGCGCATCTCCGAAGCGGCGATCAGCCGTTCTCTACTCGCTTCAATGCCCTGCACTTCAACATCTGCACCCAACGGAGCAAGCTGCAGAACACCGGTGAAGGCGCGCGCGCGACCAGTGAATTGACCGCGCTTCCAGGCAACCAGAGACAACGTCATCAGCGCACGCACGCATGCACCGGGCGTGGCGCCGGTATCGGCATTCAAGCCCGATGGAACATCGATTGAAAATACCGGGCAGCCGCGGTCGTTGATCCATTCGATGGCTTGTGCAGACTCGCCACTGGCTGCCCGGTCCAGGCCGATGCCAAACAATGCATCGATGATCAACTCAGGCATTGGGTCCGTACGCGCAAGCCGCAGCGAGGTCTCGCTGCCTCCGCAAGCCGCGTAGCCAGCACGTGCTGCGCGTGCCTCAGCGGGGCCCTCGGATTCACCAACCCGGATCAGCGTGACGTCGAAGCCTTGCACGTGTGCCAACCGCGCGACGACATAGCCATCGCCGCCGTTGTTTCCACTGCCGCACACAACGCACCATCGCCGCGCCTCGGGCCAATTTGCGCGTGCCCGATCGAAAACTGCGCGGCCTGCCTGCTCCATCAAATCGCAGGTACTGATTCCTCTGGCCTGCACCAGCGCACTTTCCAGTACGCGCACGGACTCGACGCTATGCAGCGAGCCGCGGAAATGATCATGGCGTGCAGTGTTCATCGTCGGATTATACTGATCGGCAGTGACTACTCTCCCGGCAGCAGTATCCGTGCGCATTGACTACCCCCAGTTGCGCACATCGATCATGGAATGGTCGCGTGCGCTTGGCTTCCAGCAGTGCGGCATCAGCAATGCGCCGCTGGCCGCGGATGAAGCGCATCTGCTCAATTGGCTGGCCGCTGGCCGCCATGGCGAGATGGCCTACATGCAGCGCCATGGCACGCGCCGCACACGCCCACAAGAGCTGCGGCCCGGAACGCTGAGCGTCATCTCGGTACGCATGGATTACCTGGCGCCGGATGTCGTCGGCATGCAGTCCACGCTCGACGACCCGACACTGGGCTATGTCTCGCGCTATGCGCTGGGGCGCGACTATCACAAGCTGATGCGAGCGCGTCTGCAAAAGCTGGCGGACCGTATCGCCGAGCACATCGGCCCGTTCGGTTTCCGCGCATTCACCGACAGTGCTCCAGTGATGGAAAAAGCGCTGGCGCGCAATGCCGGGCTGGGATGGATCGGCAAGCACAGCAATCTGATTCACACGCAGAACGGCTCCTGGTTTTTTCTCGGCGAGCTTTACACCGACCTGCCCCTGCCCGCTGACGACGCCGAGACCGGCAACTTCTGCGGCACCTGCACGCGTTGCATCGACATCTGCCCGACCCAAGCGATCGTGGCACCTTACGAAGTGGATGCGCGCCGCTGCATTTCCTATCTGACCATCGAACTTGAAGGCGCCATTCCGCAGGCGCTGCGGCCACTGATCGGGAATCGCATCTACGGCTGTGATGATTGCCAGATGGTTTGTCCCTGGAACAAGTTCGCCAAGCTTTCGGCGGAACCGGATTTCAGGGCAAGGCACGCCCTGGACGCATCACCCCTGACCGATCTGTTTGCCTGGACCGAACCCGAGTTTTTGCAGCGCACCGAGGGTTCAGCAATCCGTCGCATTGGCTACGAACGCTGGCTGCGCAACATTGCTGTGGCATTGGGCAATGCGCCATACAGCGACGCCATCATGCAGGCATTACACGAGCGCGTCGCGTATCCGTCAGCATTGGTGCACGAGCATGTCATCTGGGCACTCGCACAGCACGCGATCAGGCGCGAGAGCGAATCTGCGCAATCAGACTGAGCGTTGTCGCATCGCCGCCTGCCGGCATTTCGCCTGCGACCAGCGACGACTCCAACGAAACGGCCATTTTCTTGCCCAGTTCCACTCCCCACTGATCGAAAGCGTTGATGCCCCAAAGGCACGACTGAACGAACACTTTGTGTTCATAGAGTGCAATCAGTACGCCCAACGACTGCGGAGTCAACGCATCCAGAAAGTAAACCGAACTCGGCCGATTGCCTGGGTGATGCCGATGCGGGTCAGCGCCTTCCTGCGCCGGGGTGCCGCGGGCCAAGGCTGCGCTTTGCGCCAGCAAATTGGCGAGCAGCGCATGATGGTGCGCATGGTATGGATGATCGGGCCGGACGATACCAATAAAATCCACCGGCACGACTTCGGTCCCCTGATGTAGCGCCTGAAAGAACGCGTGTTGCACATCGGTACCCACGCCTCCCCAGATCACCGGCACGGTAGTGCCCAGTACCGGCGACCCGTCCACACGCACCGACTTGCCGTTACTCTCCATCTCCAACTGCTGCAGATAGTGCGGCAACTCGCGCAAACGCGGGTCATAGGGCACGACACACAGGCTGTTGTAGCCCAACACACTGCGATTCCAGTAGCCGATCAGTGCAGCGAGCATAGGTAGATTTTGCTCGACGTCAGCACTACGGAAATGCTCGTCCATCAAGTGACCTCCGGCGAGCAACGCGTCGAAGTCGGGCATGCCCAGCCGCAACGCCACAGCGAAGCTGACCGCCGACCACAAGGAGTAGCGACCACCCACCCAGTCCCAAATCGGCAGCACCTGATTTTCGGCAACGCCAAACTGCACCGCCGCGGCGACACGGGCACTCACCGCAAACACGCGCGTACTGGCGCGCTCGGCTCCGAGTTGCGATTCGAGCCATTGGCGTAATACCGTCCCATGCAATAGCGTCTCGCGGGTCGAAAAGCTCTTCGAAACCAGCACGACCAGGGTCTCTGCCGGGTTGAGTTCGGTAACCAGTCGGTTCAATGCATGCCCATCGACGCTGGAAAGAAAGTGCACCTGTGGCCGATCACGCGCAGCCGGCAGCGCTTCCAACAGCAGGCGCGGCCCCAGGTCCGAACCTCCGATACCAACATTGATCACGTGCCGCAATCGCGAGCCATCGGCAAATCCCTCGTCGTTGAGCCGATTGACCCAGTCCGACATCTTCCTGCGCGTTTCAGCAATCGCCGTTCCTTCACCGTGCAATCCTGCAGGAATCGAACCAGCCGGCGCGCGCAACAAAGTGTGCAACGCCGGTCGGTCTTCAGTGACATTGACGCGCTCGCCGGCGAACATTGCGGCAACGGCCGCCGGAACCGTGTGCGCACGCGCCTGCTCGCACAATGCTGCAAGTCCCGGAATATCGAGCAGACTGCGCGAGAAGTCGGCGTACAGCGGACCGACGCGAAGACGCATTGATCGGCCGCGCTGTGCTCCGCCGCTTTCGATCAACTCCACGATACGCGCTTGCAGCAGACGTTGCCGGTGTGATGTGAGCACGGTCATGCCTTGTGTCGAAGGGAGCTGGCAAGACTCGCATTCCGCGACGCGAAATTCAACGATGCCAATTCAGACGTCCGGGTCGCAAGACGTAGATTTGGCCCAGCGGCATTGCGCTTTGAGCGAGACTGCGCCTTGAGCGGCACGGACAAGCAAAAAAAACCCCCTCTGAAGACCAGAGAGGGTTGAATCGGAGTGACGATTACTTAAACAATGCGCCCTGCTTAGGTGAGGATCACTCAACAGCGATCAAACTACTCACCGGCAGCACGAACTCTACTCGTCCGTGTGCAAAAAAGCAACACCTGTTGTGTTTGCGCAACCGCTGTTGCGCATAGGCAACAAAGCGTTAACATTTCCTCTGGCTTGCTCCAGAAACCCTTTTCAAATCAAAAGATTATCAATAAGCCGAGCGTGACCCAAGCGCGCCGCAACCAAACCGATGAGACCCTGGCGACGTTCGGTAGTGGGCTGCGAAAGATCCTCAGCGGCGCGAATCACCACGTAGTCAATACGAAACCCAGCGTTTTCCAGGCGCGTCAGTGCGCCCTGCTCGACTTCGCCGAGGACATCACCCAAGTGCACGCGCTCGCGCATCCATCTCAATGTGCGTTGGAGTTCTGCCGCTTGAGCAAGCTCGGAAACATTCAGATACTGGTTCCGCGAACTCATCGCCAAGCCGGATTCTTCGCGCACAGTGTCTGCAGCTTCGATGCGCACCGGCAAATACAGGTCCATCACCACGCGCCGAATCACCAGCAGCTGTTGGTAGTCCTTCCGGCCGAACAGGGCAACATCTGGCTGCACCATGTTGAGCAACTTGGTAACCACGGTTGCAACACCTGAGAAATGGCCTGGCCTGAATGCGCCGCAGAGGATCTCGCCCAGTTCGGGTACCTGTACCTGCACCAGGTTCTGCGTACCAAGTGGATACACCTCGTCAAGCGAAGGATGGAACAACAAATCGCAGCCAGCATCGCGCAACAGCTCGGCGTCGCGTTCCAACGTGCGCGGGTAGGCGGCGAAATCCTCGTTGGGTCCAAATTGCGTTGGGTTCACGAAGATCGAAACGATGACACGATCGCCCAGTCGACGCGCTCGCTCTATTAACGTCAGGTGCCCGCGATGCAAGTTTCCCATCGTGGGTACCAACACGATGCTTTGACCTTGCACGCGCCAGGATTGGACATGGCTGCGCAATCCAGAGACTGTTTGTACGTTCTGCATGCCTGCCTTCAGTAACTGTGGTCAGCGTTGGGAAACAGGCCATTGCGCACTTCCTCGACGTAAGCCTTGACCGCCGCATCCGCGCTGTCGCGACCAGTCAGAAAATTCTTCACGAAACGAGGGCGTCTGCCGCTGCTCAGCCCGAGCAAATCGTAACTGACCAGGATCTGGCCGTCGCAGGCGAGACCGGCACCGATTCCGATGACGGGAATCTTGACGCTGGCGGTGACCTCGGCGGCCAGCGCGGATGGAACGCATTCCAACACCAGCATCTCAGCGCCCGCACTCTCGGCGGCCAGCGCAGCGCAGCGAATCCTTTCAGCGCCTTCATCGGATTTACCCTGAAGGCGAAAACCGCCAAATCGATGTACCGATTGGGGTGTCAGCCCGAGGTGGGCGCAAACCGGAATTTCCCGCTCGCACAGGTATCGTATGGACTCGAATACGTGCCCGTCTCCTTCGAGCTTGACCATGCTGGCATACCCTTCGGCAATCAGCCGCGCCGCGTTGCGGAAGGCCGTGGTTGGATCGGGATACGATGCAAACGGCATGTCTGCGACCAGCAGCGCTCGCTTGACGCCACCCGCTGCTGCGCGCGTGTGATGAACCATGGCTTCCATGCTGACTGACAAAGTGTTGCGCGCGCCCTGAACCACCATGCCCAGGGAATCGCCAACCAGAATGACATCGACTCCGCAACGATCAAGCAGGCTGCCGAATGTCGAATCGTATGCGGTAGATGCCACGATGCGCGTACCGTCTGCTTTCATTTGGCGCAGCGCGGGGACTTTTACAGGCAACACAGGCGCAGCAAGATCGGCCGAATTCATGGGGAGTTCCTGGGACAGTAAGCGATTGCGCGTTCAGGCCGAAACCGGCGGCTGCAGTCTTACCACATCATCATGTGGCAGTTTGCTCAGAATTCGTTGCCATGCCACCAGTCCTGGATCTGCCAGATTCGCAGCGACCTCGATCAACGGCACGAGCACAAATGCGCGTTCCTCCAAATGCGGGTGCGGCACGCTCAGTTGATCCGTGTGCAGCCTGCGATTTCCGAAATACAACATATCCAGATCGATTGTGCGAGGCGTCCAGCGGGAGGCGTCGCGTACGCGCCCCATGCTGCGCTCGATGGCCAGCATGTGCTGCAGCAAAACTGCTGGTGCCACGGCGCATTCCAACGCCGCCACCGCGTTGACGAAATCGGGCTGGTCAAGCTTCCCCCACGGCGCGGTTCGATAGAGCGAACTGATATGGGTGACCCGAATCCCCGGAATGCCGCCCAGGAGTCGCAGGGCACAATGCAGCTGATCTTCCGGGCCGCCGAGATTAGAACCCAGGCCAACGTAGGCGCATTCCGCCTTTGCAGCAAGCATCAGTTCTTCAGCGGGGCTAAGGGCGTGTTCGCCGTGTTGTCCCCTGAGCCTGGCTTGCGCCGCCGTCGCCGGCGCTTCTTGGTTGCCTGCGCCGGAGCCGTTGTGTCGTCGTCGACCAACTCAGGCTCGACCGGAGGACTCGGAACCATGCCATCGTAGAGCGCGGACCAGAACGTCACTGTGTCGCGCAATTCAGCATCGGCCAAGGCGCGAAGCGCGAGAAAATCAAACGCCGCTCGAATTCTGGGGTGGCCAAGCAAACGCGAGGAACGCTTGCGCTGACGCGCATCCAGCCGCGGCTGCAGCAACCATATTTCCTGCATCGGCAGCGAAATCCGCTTCGGCAAAGCATTGCGCGCGATCTGCGCGGTGATGACATCCTGACTGGCGCCAAGCCAATCCTCGTTGTCTCCGCGCTCTGCTCGTCGCGCCATCGCTTCTTGCAGAGCAGGCCACAACAACGCTGCGAACAGAAACGCCGGAGTCACTGTTTTGCCATCGCGGATACGCTCATCCGTGCTGCGCAACGCAGCTTCGATCATATGCAGCGTCGACGGATCGCGAACCATCGCCGAGGTAAAATTGGGCAGCAACGTGTTAAGCAAATCGTACTCGCGCAGCATGCGGAAACTCTGCAAGGCGTGTCCAGCGAGAAATAGTTTCAGGCTTTCGTCAAAAAGGCGTGCTGGTGGCGCATCGGCAATCAGCTGCTTGAGCTTTCCCATCGCGGCGAGTGCTTTGGGTTCGATGACAAAGCCAAGTTTCGCGGCAAATCGCGCCGCGCGCAGCATGCGCACCGGGTCTTCGCGGAAGCGACGCTCTGGGTCTCCAATCAGACGCAGCACCCGGTCCTGCACATCCCGGTACCCACCGACGTAGTCGCGCACCGAAAAATCTTCGACGGCATAGTAAAGCGCATTGATGGTGAAGTCGCGACGCACCGCGTCTTCTTCGATGGTGCCGTAGACGTTGTCGCGGACAATGCGGCCGTCAACCAACTCGCGCGCACCCGAGCCATCATCGGCGGACCCGCGAAAGGTAGCGACCTCGATAATTTCCTGGCCATAGTGCACATGCGCCAGTCGAAAGCGGCGCCCGATCAGTCGGCAATTTCGAAACAGGCTCCTAACCTGGTCCGGATGCGCATCTGTTGCTACGTCAAAGTCTTTAGGGTGCCCGCCAAGCAGAAGGTCGCGCACCGCGCCGCCGACCAGATAGGCGGCGTAACCACCTTCACGCAGCTTGTAGAGAACCCGCAATGCATTCGGACTGATATTGCGGCGAGAAATAATGTGCTGCTCGCGGCGGACAATTTCAAGCTTCGTCGGCACAGCGATAGCAGCGCTTGCCGCCTGCGCTTCGGACACAGCAGCGGATGTGGCCTTGCCACGACGAAAGGCGCGATCAAAAAGTCGTTTCAGCATTCGATAGGGTCACGACACACGCGGGGAAGGGGCAATAGTACAAGCCGCTCAGCGTAGCGGGCTTGTCGAGAAGAAAACAGTCGCTATACTACGCCGCTCACTTCACCTGCCTCAAGCCGCGCTCCCATCGTCTAGCGGTCCAGGACGTCGCCCTCTCACGGCGAAAACAGGGGTTCGATTCCCCTTGGGAGTACCACTCGGGCTTCAACTGCTTGCCATGACCTTCGTCGTTACGGAAAATTGCATCAAGTGCAAGTACATGGACTGTGTCGAGGTATGTCCGGTGGACTGCTTCCACGAGGGTCCTAATTTTCTTGTCATCGACCCCGACGAATGCATCGACTGCACGCTCTGCGTACCCGAGTGCCCGGTCAACGCGATCTATCCAGAAGATGACGTTCCTGCCGGCCAGGAGCACTTCATCGCTCTGAACGCTGATCTCGCCAAGGCCTGGCCGGTCATTACCGAGCGCAAAGAGCCGCCCGCCGACGCCAAGGAATGGGAAGACAAACCTGGAAAACTCGGGCTTCTGGAACGCTGACCGGCAAAAGTTTACAGTCGAGTTCAGCCACCCAGCACAATGACGAGCGCCGACTCGCGGCGCCCCCGAGCTTCAATCGGTCAAACGCTCACGCAACGCCGAAAGAATCTTCTTGCTGGCCTCGTCGTCGACCTCTTCCCCAGTAACGCCAAGCACCAACACACGTGATTTGGCGCCGTCCGCAACTACTTGGGCGACTCGGTCAAACTCCTCGCGCGATACCTTGTCCTTGCGCAGCCAGCGAGTATTCACGGTTTCCACTTCGACGCGCACTGCAATCGTGCGGCTGCTCGCATCGACAGCACCAAGCGTACCTATCTGAGCTTGTTCCAGCGCATCACGAACGCGCTCGAATGCCTGCGCCGGATCGGTATCAATGAACAGTTTTTCTGCGACTTCCGAACTTGTCGCGCGGATATCACTGACCGGTTTTTCACTCATGCCAGCCTGACTGGTTGCGCCTGAGGACACCAGCATCACATCACGCCGGGCCGGCGAGTGCAGATCAGGGGGAATTTCAAGCGGCTTGCCCTGCTCCGCTACCAGGTAGGCTTCCTTGCGCTCGCGCGAAAACAGCCCGCAGCCGGCAAGTGTGCAAAGCGACAGCAGCAAGGCAACCCGCAAAACCTTCAATTGCTTCATCTCATCCATTCCCGTCAGTGTCAGCAGTCATTGTAGCCTCGCCACGATGAATATCGGCGAGACAGGTTTCTACCTGCTCGCGATATTCCGCGGCCAGTCGATGCAGAGGCAGCCGCAACGTGCCATGCAATCGCCCCATTCGCTGCAGCAACCACTTCGCCGGAATGGGATTGGACTGCATACTTAATGCCACGTAGATCGGCTGCAATTGCTTGTCCAGATCAGTTGCGTCCGTATGCCGACCTTGAGCGGCAAGCACACACAGACGCGAAAATGTACGCGGAACCACGTTGGCCGCAACCGATATCGTCCCCACCGCGCCCGCCAGCATCGCACGTAGTGCAGTCGGGTCGTCTCCACTGAGTATCGCAAAGTCAGGGGAAGCCAGCGCCAGCAGTTCCTGCATGCGCTGCGCATCGGCAACCGCCTCCTTCACACCAATGATTGCCGCGTGCCCGGCAAGCTCGGCAACTGTTTCGGGCAGAAGGTCGCAACCGGTTCGGCCGGGGACGTTGTAAAGGATCAGGGGAAGACCGCAACGGTCGGCGATATGCAAATAGTGGGAACGCATTCCCTGCTGTGTTGGCCGAACATAGTAAGGTGTAACTGCCAATAGGGCAGTGGCTCCGGCCATACGCGCGGTATTGGCAAGTGCGAGCGATTTGCGCGTCGACGGCGAACCAATCCCGGCGACAATCGGCAATCGGCCCGCCGCCGCTACGACCGCGCCTTCGATCAGCTGTGCGTACTCGACATCGTCGAGCAACGCCGCCTCGCCGGTCGAGCCGGCTATCACCAGCGCCTGTGTGCCACAGTCCAGGTGCCAGTCGATGAGGTTTCGCAGTGCTGGGAAATCGATGGTCTCGTCAGCGCCGAACGGCGTCACGAGCGCGCAGATGCTGCCTTGCAATCGCATGGTCGAGTCACTTGGGGGACGCTAGGATGTTACTTGCGGCTCTGTTGGGCCACAAGTATTCTGCGGCTAAGGGCAGCAGTGGCCGATTGCAGGAAAGTATACGTGGCACGACCCACTTCGAACGAGAACTATATTCTGATCGCGGCCATCGCCCCACAGGACAAGTCCCCATTGATGCCGCTGACCAAGCGAATCGGCGAATGCGGCTGTACCTTGGTGGAATCGCGACTCTCAGCTATGGGCACGCACGTGAGCGTTTCGCTGTTGGCAATGGGGTCCTGGGACGCAGTCGCCAAACTGGAAACCTCGACCGCGCGTATTGAGCGCGATGAAGGCATCAAGGTTCAAGTGCACCGCACGTTTGCGAAGCCCATGCAAACCGACCTGCTGCCTTACGTGATCGAAGTGGTTGCAGCGGACAAGGCCGGCATCCTGTTCCAATTGGCGGAATTTTTTTCACACCATGGAATCAGCATCGAGAGCCTGTCATCCAGTCGCTTTCGCGCGATGCAAACTGGAGCAGAGATGTTCTCGGCGCAGATCACCATTGGCATTCCGTCGAAAACGCACATTGCCAGATTGCGCGATGATTTTCTCGAGTTCTGCGACTCTCTGAATCTCGATGCGATCATGGATCCAATGAAATTCTGACGATGCCGAAAGTTCTCACACCGTCCGCATCGCGCGCTTCCCTGCATTCCCTTCGAATTTCGATCGCCGCGTCCCGAGGCCATTTCGTATCGGACCTGCCCGGTGCCCGTCGCGCCCCAACTGCTTCCCCCGCCAGGAGTACTCCGCAGTGATGTCAGCCAGCAAGCGCATCTATGTGCTCGACACCAATGTTCTGATGCATGATCCGACCGCGATCTATCGATTCGAGGAGCACGACGTTTTTCTGCCAATGACGGTTCTGGAAGAACTGGACGCGGGAAAAAAAGGCACATCTGAAGTCGCGCGCAATGCACGCCAAGTAAGCCGCTTTATCAACGAACTGATCGAGACCAACGGCAGTGAACACATTGAGCGCGGGCTCAAGCTGCTCCGCCCCAAGGAATTGAAGCTACGCAAGAGCGGGCAGATCGGGCGACTGCTGTTCCAGACGAGTACGGCGCTACCCACTGGCACAAAGCTAAAGGCAATTCCCGACAATCAGATCCTCGCGTCAATCCTGGTGCTGCGCGAACTCAATCCGCAGGCCAGTGTCGTACTGGTGTCCAAGGATATCAACCTGCGTATCAAAGCGACCATTTTTGGGGTCACTGCGGAAGATTACGAGAACGATCGGGCGCTGGACGATTTCAGCCTGCTGTATACCGGAGTGGCCGAGCTTTCCGCTGACTTCTGGAGCAAACACAGCAAAAATCTGCGCTCGTGGTCGGAGAAGGGACACAGTTTTTACGAGATCAAGATGCGTAAAGACGAGCTCTGGCACCCGAACCAGTTCCTCTATTTGAGTGGCGACGAAGAGCCCGAATTCCGTGTACTGAAAGTGAGCGATGGTGTCGCAACATTGCAAATCGTGGATGACTTCAGCGGCGGCAATCACTCGGTATGGGGAGTTCATGCCCGCAATCGCGAGCAAAATTTCGCCATGAATGCTCTGATGGATCCCGAGGTCGACTTCGTCACTTTGCTCGGCACCGCGGGCACCGGCAAGACGCTGCTGGCCTTGGCGGCCGGACTGGCTCAAGTCATGGACCAGCAGCGCTATCGCGAAATCATCATGACGCGCGCCACCGTGTCGGTCGGTGAGGACATCGGTTTCCTGCCGGGGACCGAGGAAGAGAAGATGACGCCCTGGATGGGCGCTCTCACCGACAATCTGGAAGTTCTGGCTGACCCACAGGAGGGCGGCACGTGGGGTCGCGCTGCGACCAATGACCTACTGGCATCGCGCATCAAGATTCGTTCGATGAACTTCATGCGCGGTCGCACATTCCTCAATCGCTACGTGATCATTGATGAGGCACAGAATCTCTCGCCCAAGCAGATGAAAACCCTGCTTACGCGTGCGGGACCCGGTACTAAAATGGTCTGTCTGGGCAACGTGGAGCAGATCGACACACCCTATCTAACCGAAACCACATCAGGTCTTACATACGCTGTGGATCGCTTCAAGCAGTGGCAGCACAGTGCGCACATCACCTTGCGCCGCGGGGAACGATCACGACTCGCCGATTTCGCGTCGGAAAGTCTCTAAGGCGTCGCGCAGAAATAATGCGCCTCTTTTGAACGTGACACTCTTGTTGGTCTTTTAACCCGCCTGCGTTGTTGCCCAAAGGATTGCATAGTCCGACTAAGCGACCCTTTGGGCGTCTAGGGAACCTCTGAACAAGTCCGGAGCTGCGATAGCCCCCTGAGTCAGGGGGCGAAAAACCGGAGGTTGACCAGCTCCGCTGTTGAGAGCGGGCTTTGGCAAGCAATAAGCAGTGTGGCGAAGACGAAGTGGTGACTTATTCAGACCTTCCCTAGCAGGCGGGATAAAATCCGGCGCAATCCGATCACATATTTTACGCGCGACGCCTAAGTTCAAGTATTACCGCCGTACAACAAGCAAAAAAAAGGGGCTCCATGGGAGCCCCGAGTGGATTCAAGCCCTGAAACCGAGCGTTGCACTTACAAAGACGAAAACTAGAAGTCGAGACGCCAGATTGCCTCAGCCTCGACTTGCGAACCCGTACCGCCGTTCTCGGCACTCAACCCTGAAACATTGCCGAGGTAGTACTCGGATGACGCATAACTGGCAGCGAATCGCAACTGGCCGGCGCGGTCGAATTTGTGTTCAAACCCGAGCGCAAAATTGCTATCGGTGAGCTGATTTGAGAACGCACTGAGCAATACGACTGAACTTGGTTCCGGCTGCTGCTGTGTGCTGTAGCTCAGCGTTACCCGATTTGCCGGACTCAACGCGAAACCAACATCAGCGCTCAGCACGTCCAAGTCGCGCCAGGTCAACTCGGGCTGGCTACCGTCGTTGAGCAGTGCCCGGAACCGCACCGGCAACGAGCGGCTGGAGAAAGCCACCAGATCGCTGTAGAAAATACGTTGCGCAGATAACGATAAATCCGCAAAAGAAATGGGACGCCAGCGCGCGGTCAGTCCGGCACGAGCGGGCAGGTCAAAATCACCGGGGTCCGAGAACACACCACGGTAACTCTGGAAGGCCTCCATGTTGACCTTCGACTGCACCATGGTGCCGAGGCTCACGCTGTCGTTCAAATCGTGCTCGAAACCGACGCGAACCCCGGTACCGGATGTGCTTTCAGTCAGATCACGGGTTGCATTCGACCGGTGCTCAACAAGTTCGGTGCCAAAACCGAACGACGCAAATTGCTGGTTGGCAAGAACAATGCCAGCCGTGACCCGTGACTGACCATCAAGCTCGCGCGAAGTGCCTGCAAACAACACATTTCGCACTAAACCGGATTGCGGCACGTTGACATTTTGCAGAGCGCCAAAGCTGCCACTGCGATTTGGTGCGTCGCCGGAAATAGATGACGAGAAACTCAGCTCGAAGGGCATCGAAGATGCAGCGTTCCATTGCGATGACAGGAAACTAATCTCAGGAGTCAGCGCCCTTCCAATCAAGGTCGGCGGCGCAAGCTTGGACTTCTCCACCCAGGCGAAAGCTGGCGTCATCGAGTCGCCCGCGTAGTCGCGCCAGGCATCCATCGTGGCATCATCCGCGCGTGCGCCAGAAGCGAACGTCAAGGCGATCCCTACCGACAGTGCAGTCAATGCGATCAGGTCCGCGTTGCGAGCTCGATTGAACATGGTCCCCAAGTATGAGTGTTGCGTGTTAGCGACATCGTCTCAAAAAAACAACAGTTCGTCAAATGTTCGTTCCAGGGCGGCTCCTGAAGGGGCAACTCCGGCACACTGAACCAACGTTCGCTTCGAGGGAACAGGCCTTTGTCGCAAAAATACCACACCCCAACGGTTCTGATCATCGGCGGTTCTGACTCCGGAGGCGGTGCCGGGATGCAGGCTGATCTCAGGGTCATGAGTGCCTACAAACTCGCCGGAGCCTGCGCTCTGACCGGCGCGACGGCACAAAACCCGAGTTCGGTGCGGTCGCTCAATTTGCTGCGACCCGCCCAGGTGACTGCGCAAATCGATGCTGTCATGGAAGACCTGAGCATTGCCGCGATAAAGATCGGCATGCTCGGCAGCATGCCAATCGCCCGGGCGGTGGCCACCCGTCTAAGGGATTGCGCAGTACCCATCGTGCTCGATCCGGTACTGATTGCCACCTCCGGAAGCCATTTGCTGAGTAGTGATGGACTGAACTGGGTGCGCCGCCACCTGTTGCCGCTGTGCACAGTGTTGACGCCAAATCTTCCGGAGGCTGCTGCCCTGCTCGGCTATCCCGTCACTTCAATTCGCGCGCGCGTTCAGGCCTGTCACGCGCTGCGCGCGCTCGGAGCTGCAAGCGTATTGATGAAAGGCGGACACGCCCGCGGCGCTGACTTGATTGATCATTTTGTCGATGCGTCGGGAATCACCACGCTGCATGCGCGGCGGCTGCGCATGCGCACGCACGGCACCGGCTGCACCTTTGCCAGTGCCATCGCGGCAGAACTGGCACTGGGCCAATCGACCACACAGGCCGTGCGACGCGCACATGCCTACCTGCAATCTGCGCTGCGCAATCCTCTTCGTCTTGGAAAATCCGGCGTATGCAGTCCCAGCGTGGGCAACCACCAATTGGGGAAGGTCTGAATAAGTCAAGACGTCGTCTTCGCCACACTGCTTGTTGCTTGCCAAACCCCCGCTCTCAACTGCGGAGCTGGTCAACCTGCGGTTTTTTCGCCCCTGACTCAGGGGGCTATCGCGGCTCCGGACTTGTTCAGAGGTTCCTTGGCGCTGTGAGGGTATCCATGTCCGGTTCACGCGCTTCCACTAAGATCACTGACCATATTTGGGAGAGATGCAGATGCGCCGAATTACCCTGATGCTCGCCGCGCTCGGTTTGTGCGCGACGCACAGTGCCCTATCAGCTAGTGGGTCGTTGCAGCCTCAGTTTCACCACATTGCGCAGCCGACCGAAGGCACGACAAAAGGCCCGCTGAAGACAGTCGCCAAGCCGGCGCCAGTGCATACGCAAATGCAGGCGACGCTTCGCCCCGACGGCAGCGTCGAACTGCGATGCACCGAGCATCACGACCACACTGAGCAGAAGCGTCCCCAGATAGGCAAAGAGCAATGATGCGCTTGCTGCTCGCCGGTCTGCTCAGCTTGTCGGGATTGGGAACGACCACGGCTACTCCAACCATCGCTCTGCAATCGGGCACGCCGGTCAATTTCACGCTTCCCGCAAGCTCGTTCACCACCTCGTTCTATGTCGATGTGACCGCGGCCGACCAATCGCTGCGCATCGATCTGGATTCGTCAACTGCGGGCGTCGATATCGGATTGTTCATGCACTACGGCTCGCCCTTTCCCGACACGTTTGGACAAGGGCGCCCGATTACGTTGGGTTACATCATCGACCTGGCGCACTACCGTTCCACTGGCTCCACCAATGACGAGTTCGTGACCGTAAGCAGGAGCGGCGGCCAGCCGCTGCGTGCTGGGCGGTGGTTTCTGTTTGCGTACAACTTCAACACCAGCCAAAGCACCACAATCAGCGCTGACGCCACAGTGATGGCGACCTTGTCTGCCACGCCGCCAGTCGCGGCCGCGTTTTCGGTGAACTTCAATTCGCTCGGCACTGCATCGCGCCCATGCAGCAACGCCGAGTGGTTCGTCACCACCGCGGTAGCGCCGATTGGCGGCAACCCGGGCACGACACTGGGCGAGCAACGTCGCAATGCAATGTTGCGTGCAGCCGAAACGCTGGCGCAACAAATGCAGAGTCCCGTGCCCATTTCGATCGATGCCTGCTGGGATAACCTTGGAACCGGAAATTCGGTAACGCTCGCCGCTGCCGGTCCACGATCTGTGGTCCGCGACCTGCCATCGCTGGACCGTAAATACACATGGTATGCGGGTCCGCCAGCAGCGCGTCTCGCCGGCACTTCGCTGTGCCGTGCGCTCAATGACGAATGCAGCGTTGCTGAGATTCAAGCCACTTTCAACAATCAGGTCGATACGCCCAACGCGCTCGGCGCGGCGGGCTTTCACTACGGATACACCGCTGCCACCGGCAACAACGTGGATTTCATTTCGGTTGGCATGCACGAAATCACCCATGGCCTTGGCTTCCTGAGTCTGGTTGCGCTGGATGGTTCATTTGGCGATGTGCCAGGATCGGAGTTCGATGGCCTGGACGACATTTTCTCGGCCAATATCACCTGGCTTCAAGGCGGCGTGCTTCGCCCGTTCCATCAGCTCACCGATGCCGAACGCATGCTGGCGGCGGTATCCAATAGCAATCTGAAATGGACCAGCGCAGCAGCGGCCGCTGCGCCCGCCAATCCGCTGGCACCGTTTCCGCCACCCGACAATTTGCTCCAGCTCTACGCGCCCGATCCAGTCGCGACTGGCTCATCGGTATCGCACCTCAATCAATCCACTTATTTTGGCGAGATGATGCGACCGTTCAGCTCAGGTGCGCCGCGCGAACTTTCGCTCGGTCGCAATATTCTTGACGGTGTTGGCTGGAGTAACGCGGTGGTCGCGCCCGCGGTCGATCCGCTACCGTTCGGTGGTTTTTTCTACGATCCGCGTCACACCGGACATGGCATCGAGTTCTCACCCGTTACAGCCGGTGGCGATTTATTTGTGCTGACCTTTTATACCTACGACGCCGCCGGAAATCCGGAGTGGTTTCAGGCGGTCGGTCGCTTCGTCGATGGTAAATTCCTGCCCGAGCCGGATGTAAGCGGCAACAGCCTGCAGCGTTACACCTATGACCCGACGCGGCCATCGGGACAGCGGCAACAGGTTGACCCCACGTACAGTGGACGCGCGCAACTGGATTTCGTGCAAGCGGCCAATTCACCCACTTGCTCGGGCGCACAGGGTTTCAGCGGTCATCTGGCGGTGATGAGCTTCGCACTGAGCGACAACATTACCCATGAGTGGTGCATGCAAGAGTTGATTCCTCGCTCACTGCGTCCTGCCAATGACCTGACTGGAATCTGGTACGCCGGTCCGCAGGATTCAGGCTGGGGCTTCTCGCTGGGTTCGATTCCGGATGGAGGAAGCGGCGGCCTGTTCAGCATCCTTTACTACTACGATGCGTTGGGCAATCCACGCTGGGCATTGTCTTCGCTCGGCAATTTGCAGGCGAACAGCACCACCGACATGATCAGTCGTAACGGCTACTGCCGAACCTGCGCCGTTCCTGCCGGCTTTCCCAGCGGCAGCGACACTGACATCGGCTCGATCACTTTCAACATGCAGAGCGCTGGCGCGGCCGGCAGCATCGTCACCTACACGGCAAGCTGGAACGGCAGTCAGGGCGACACATTTGAACGCAGCTTATCGCCGTTGGTCGTGTTATCGATTCCTGCGGCCACTCAGCAGCCACGCTGAGGCAGCAACGGGGCTGTCGCTCGGCGAAGATGGTGGGCCGCAACCCACCATCTCACCTGCAGATGCTGCCGCTCACGTCCGCTTCAAATGCGGGAAACGATGGCATCGGCAAAACTCTGCGTTGTACCCGAACCTCCAAAATCGGGTGTCACGCGGTCCTTCGCTGCCATGGTGGCGCGGATCGCATCGCGCAGGCGCGTTGCTGCTTCCCGCTGCCCTAGATGGTCGAGCATTTGACCGGCGCCCAGCAACAGGGCACAGGGATTGGCGATGCCCTTGCCGGCGATGTCAGGTGCCGAGCCATGCACTGCCTCAAAGATCGCACCTTCGGTGCCGATGTTCGCGCCAGGCGCCAGGCCGAGGCCGCCCACCAACCCGGCACACAGGTCCGAAATGATGTCGCCAAACAAATTAGTGGTGACAATCACGTCGAATTGCTGCGGACGCATCACCAGCTGCATGCACGTGTTGTCCACGATCATTTCGTTGGTCTGAATCTCGGGGTATTCCGCTGCAACCTCGCGGCCCACCTTCAGGAATAGACCTGACGTGGTCTTCATGATGTTGGCCTTGTGGACGATCGTCACTTTTTTACGGTTAAGCTTTTTTGCCAGCTCGAAGGCATAACGCAGGATCCGTTCTGAACCGCGGTGAGTGACACGAATCAGGGATTGTGCCTGCTGGCCGTCAGCCGAAAGTGTCTGTCCCTCGGCACCGTAAGCGCCTTCGGTATTCTCCCTTACAGTGATCAGATCAATATCCTCGTAGCGCGACATGGTGCCCGGAAAGGTGATCGCAGGACGCACATTGGCGTACAGGTCGAAACGCCGCCGCAGCTCGACATTGATCGAGGTGAAGCCCTCGCCAACAGGTGTCGTTAGCGGCCCCTTCAGGGCCACATGATGTCGACTGATGGCATCGAGCGTGGCAGCGGGCAGCAACTCGCCATGCCGTTCCAGCGCCTTCATGCCGGCATCTACAAACTCATAGCTGAGGCCCACCTTGAGCGCGTCCAGAACGCGCAGCGCGGCATCCATGATCTCCGGGCCGATTCCGTCTCCGCGGATCACCGCGATGGTCTTGTTCATAGGCTCTTCTCGATACCGGTGGGTCAATGAGCCGTTCATTATAGTTGCGCCGCTGCAAGGGGCCAACCACTCAAGCGGATGGGTCGACAGGCGACTGTTCCAGCTCGTCCAGAAAGTCGACAGCGCGGCGCAAATGGGGAATCACGATTGAACCGCCGACCACCAGGCCGACACTGAACACCTCAAAGAACTCTTCGCGGCTCACACCCGATTCCTTGCACTGCGCAACGTGATAGCCGATGCAGTCATCGCAGCGCAACACCATAGACGCGACCAGACCCAGCATTTCCTTGGTCTTAACATCGAGCGCGCCCGCTTTGTAGTTTGCGTTTCCAAGGCGAAGAAACGGCGCACGACTTGATTGTCTTCGGACAGAATGCGCTCATTCATGCGCTCGCGAAATTCGGTGAACTGCTGGACACGATCGCTCATGCGAACCATTGCTCCGGATGTTGGAAAATAGAATTAGTCGTTGCAGAGCTCATTTGGGAACCTCTGAACAAGTCCGGAGCCGCGATCGCCCCCTGAGTCAGGGGGCGAAAAACTGCAGGTTTTTGCGGGTTTGGCAAGCAATAAGCAGTGTGGCGAAGACTGAGTGGTGACTTATTCAGACCTTCTCTTGATGATCAGCTCAGTTGTTGATCAGCAAAGGATCAAGACCACCCTTGCGATCCAGCGCAACCAGATCGTCGTAACCGCCAACATGATGGCCATTGACGAAGATTTGCGGCACTGTCATGCGTCGCGTTTTTTCCATCATCTCGGCACGCCGCGCCGGATCGGTGTCGACACGAATTTCCTCCACTACCAAACCCTTGCGGGCGAGGAATCCCTTGGCGGCCGCGCAGTACGGGCAGATTGCTGTGGTGTACATTTTGATGTCGTTCATGCTGTCCACTCAGATACAGGAAACGGGCCTGGGCAGGCCGGCATAGCGACACGCCTGCCGAGCCGGGCCATCAGGAAACAGGCGGTAAAGATAGCGGCTACTGGCTTTATCGGGGCCAAACTGGCGACCGATCTCTTTGACCAGTAGGCGCATCGGTGGCGCCATCGCAAAGCGCTGATGGTAGTCGCGCAGGAACTCGATGATCTCCCAATGCTCCAACTCAAGGTGGATGCCATCAACGGTCGCCGTCGTTTCGGCCCAGGACCGGCTCCATTGGCTGCTTTCCAACAGGTACCCGCGCGCGTCCAATACCGGCTCGATGGCGTTTGCAAGGCTCATCAGCCGTGACTCCAGGTGATACAGCGCGCATGCCGCTCGCTGGCCTCGACCCATGCCGGGTCATCAACGGCTTGAACTCGTGCGTGCAGGTTCCGATCGGCCAGTCCGCGCACTTCCAGGTCCGCCCGTAGAACGAACAAACAACAAGTGTTTGGCAGCCACGACCACAGATCGGGTTCAAACGCGGTGGCCAGCGCCAGCCAGACTGCCTCCTGCAGCAGGATCACGCTGTCCCCTGGCGCCAGGGTCAGCAAGAGTAACTTCGGAAGCGCAAGGTCCCGTTGTCCGACAACCAGATGCAAAGCACCGATTTCAGAAGCTAAAGACATGGCGATACTCCGCAATACATGCCGCCAGTTGTGGCGATTCGAGCGCACGCAGTGCGATGCCGGTCTCGCCAACGCTCCGAGCACGCAGGCAGGCAGCGCTGGCGATGACTTCATCAACGCCATGGTGGATCAGTGCAGCCAGACCGCGCAGTAGATCAGGTTGGCCATGCAGCTGGGAATGCTGGCCCGGCACAACCAGGTTTACGCCATCGCCAACCAACATCACCGACACCGGATGGTCATAGGCGACCGCGGCCAGCGCTGCGTCTATGCCGTCGCGAGCCGAAGACCCCGGCGGCGACGCCAGAATCACCAAGACACGACTCATGAGCAGAAGCTCACGATCCGGTCCATGTCGTACACGGCGTCGAACCACTGGCCAAGGCTTCCCACTGTG
>JAWXCG010000302.1:0-10300 GCA_034440555.1 Pseudomonadota bacterium | reverse complement strand
GGGCAAGACCGAAGTCGCTGATCAATGCACGGCCGCCATCGTCGAACAACACATTGCCCGGCTTCAGATCCAGGTGCAGCAAACCCAGTTCGTGGGCATAGGAAACGGCGGCGCACAGAGTCAACAGCAGATCGACCGCCGCCTTCGGGTCGAAACGACCTTTCTGGATGCGCTGGGCCAGGGTCTCACCGCCGAGCAGCGGCATCGAGAAGTAGGGTTGTCCATCGATCTGACCACTCTCAAACACTGGCACGATATGCGGATGGTGCAGACGGGCCGCTGCCCGTGCCTCGGCAAAGAAGGTGCTGACCGCAGCTGGATGGTCGACCAGAGCGCCGACAATGAACTTGATTGCGACCTCGCGACCGAGACTGTGCTGGAAGGCACGGAACACCACCCCCATGCCACCGCGACCGATTCTTTCAAGCAGCTCAAAATCACCAAAACGTCGATCCTCCGGATCGGTCAGATCCACTTGATCCCACAGACTGGAATCGTCGGTTTGCCCGGGCGCCAATCCCAAACGGGCGACACCCAGCCATTCCGCGTCGGACCTGCCGGTGTTTGCGGATGGTCCCGCCCTTGTGCCTGGCTCGGCACCGTCATTGTGCTGCATCAGTGGACTCCTTCTGCTGCCAATGCCTGTCGCAGTGCATCGAGATCGACGACAGCCTGTTGTGCATCCAGGCTCAACTCGCGCACCCCCGCGCGTACCGCTCTCTGCAACCGCAACCGCAGGCGTTTCAATTGCACCGCCAGGGTGTTGGGCGGGACCTGCAAGCGTTGACCGAGCGCCAGCAATTCACCGGGTTCCGGTGGTTCCAACAGCCAACCCTGCAGGGCCGCGAACAAGTCGCCTCGGCCCTCCTGCAGGTATTCCTCCTGTAGCGCTGACAGCGCCGCCTGGGTCAGGCACAGGGCAAACTGAAGGTCGAAGGCGTGTTCGGGCGACGAATCGGCCGACACCGAATCGAAACCCGATTCGGCGGTTTCCAGGCGACGGTAGGCCAGGTCTCGCTGTTGCGCCAGAAAGCGCCTGAGCAGGACCAGAAGAAAAGTCCGAAAACTGGCGACCTCGGGGTCCGCTCGCGACCACCAGTTATCGCTGATCGAGCGCAGGATGAAATCCTGGGCCAGATCGTCGGCGTCCCGGGCCAGCGTGCTGCGCCGGAAGAATGCCAATATCACCGGTTGGTAGGCCCGGATCAGCACATTCCAGCCAGCACGCGCTTCGGCCGGCGATCGCTGCCCGGTCTGGATCAGACTCCATCGTGTACTGGGAAAGACTGCCATGGTCACCGCTACCCGTTCGCGATTGTAGGGGTGGGAACGGCATCAAGCATCGCTGAGACGCCGCCCATCCCCGGGTCGAAAGAGTGTCAGTTCGTTGATGCCGGAGTCCTTTCCTCGGACAGCAGCAATTGCTGCGGATTGGCCGGCACCCAGTCAGCGTCCGGGTGGATGGGTTTGCCGAGGCGAAGCACTGCGCTCTCCACGGCCTTCCACTCGCCGACTGCAATGGTATCGACCTGGAGGCGTTCCCTGGCCTCGGCGTTGACATCCCCCAACTGCTCACTGAACCAGACATAGTCCCGGCGCAGTGCCTTGGCGTCGGTATCGGCCGGGGTTCCCTTTTCCAGTCGGCGCACCATGGCGACCCCGACCATGCTGGACAGGATGGCGCCGCTTCGATCCGACATCAGGCCATGCCCGAGTGCGATGCAGTCATTCCGGTCGGCCTCGGTTGGCGGCTTGCATAGCGTCAGAACCGCGGCAAATTTCGGCAGAGCGATCTGCTCGACCGCATCGCGGCGCAGGCTCGATGCCAGCTCAGCGGGATCGATTCCCGGCACCGCCGCCGGCGCCGGTTGATCCGCCAGCGCCGCGCGCACCCAGCCGAGCAGCTGGCGCAGACGGGAATCGACCAGCCCGGCAGTTGCTGCCGAATGCAATGCGCTCGCGTTGGGCGCAGCGGCGTTGGGCAGCAGCAGCCAGTGCACCGCATTGTCGGGCGCGACCGTTACCAGTCGTTGATAGGCGTCCGGAACGGCACAGCTCGATGTTTCCAGCTGACAGGCCAGCGCCAACACGAACAGCGCATCCGGATCGCGTCCAAAGCGTTGCGCCAATCGCTGCTCGACGCCTTGTTGCCCAGAAACCGGTTGCGGCAAGGATTCGCTTGGCATGCCCAGCAAGACCGCAGCGATCAGGCTATCGCGGTCCGTGTTTTGCGCCAGCCGCTGCCACTGTTGTTGGCGATAGTCGCCGCGCAATTGCTGCACCGCCTGCTCGACCGGTGAATTCACCTGCAATAGCGGGGCTGCGGCAACGGCGCCCAAGCCCGCCGGTGCGAAGTTGAGCACAATGGTGGCGAGCATCGTGCCAAACCGACCAAAATGCCTGATTGCTCGGGAGGAGTGAGGGCGGTGATGTTGAGAAATCTTCATGGGAACTCCAATGATCAGGTTGACGCGACCTGTGTTGATCGCGTTCCTAGCTAATGGGTCGAGTGCTGCAACGATGACAACAAAAAATTGTCAGCAAGCAGTAATGGACTTGCCGCCGCGGGTGTAACGCGCAGAAAGCCGGATTTCGCTCGAAACCGAAGGGTGTTGGGTAAGCTACCAAGTCCCAGTCTCCTCGCGTTAGGGAAGGTCTGGATAAGTCACCACTTCGTCTTCGCCACACGGCTTATTGTTCGCTGTGCGCGGGCTTTCGTTGCGTTTACCGGCGCGCTGTCGGCGCTGTCGGCGCAGCCGCGGACCGCCGAACAGGAAGGCCTGTGGAAGTTGGAGCAGGAAGTGGAACATGTCTGCGGTCAACGATGCCAGCTGGATCGACAAAGGATAGGAAATCCAACGCCCCTTCGCCGCTGGGATACGCCGCCGCCCTGCCTTGGCAAGCGCTCGTGGGATTGCGTGCGAACCCCGCGACTGGGCTACCCGCCAAAATCTGTGCGCGCGGACGCCCTCTGTGGATAGTTTCGCCACCAGACACACATTCCAATATCAAATCACTGCTCAGCACGCTCGGCATGCGGCTGATCAGAATTGCGCGCTTCGATGGCGGTTCGCTGCTCGCGCGCTTCGCGCTGCAGATCCTTGAGCGCGCCGACGTCGATCGGCCGGATCGATTCGATGCGGCAGGTGTAGTCTCGCACCAGCACTTTGTCGAAGCGTGCGTAAACGCGATTGAGTGTCGAGGTCAGGGCGATACTCTGCGCAAAGTCCAGGTCGTGGCATAACGGCATCACCTGGATCAACCAGGCTTCCCGCGGCTTGGTCCACACCGCAAGGTGCGCTTTGCCGAGCGGAGTCCAGGAATTCAAACTGAAATAGCGGAACGACTTCACCGGCTCGCCGGCTACCGCCAGATAGCGTTGCAGTTGCTCCTGCCTGCGCTGCACGGGGTTGCCGGCGCAGGCACTGAGCAGCATGAGGCTGACGATGATCAGCATGCGAATTGGGTGCATGACGTACTCCACAGGATCAGGTGCGTCGAATATACGCCCGCGCAATGAATGGCGCTGTGCTGTCTGGTGCCGGCATCGACCTCAGTTCAATCCCGATTCACGCTGGCGCTGCACAACCTCGCGGCTGAATCGTCATGCCCATGGCAGCCGCTGGCTCATTGCTGCCGACGCCCGTGCCTGCAAGGAAAAGTGCATCGCCTTCACCACAGGGCCACGCGTTGCACGCAGTTGCTGTTGGCAGACTCATCGCTTGGTTACGGGCATCGGAACACGGGAAAGATACGAGCACTCAGCCACTGGCGAAACCTGTCCAATCTGACAGCTTTCCTGGAGTGCGACTGTCGCGTATCTGTGCGCCTGGGGGCGCTGTATTCGTGTAGGCTCGCAAGATTCGTCAAGCGTGCGCGCGCAGTATTGCGGTGGCAGCACGCCGACGTGTTGAGCGCGGCACTGGCGAGCGCGTAAGCCGACTTCCCCAGTCATGAAGTGCGCAGGCGCGGAGTCGACGAAACGATGGGGACCGCACGATGCCGGATCGCACCGGCCTGCGCACGCTGCTCGCCGTCGATTGATTCGCAGCATCACGGCAAATGACCATGGGAGGTTTTCCGAATGCGTTACGCAACGATTCTGACTGCTCTGTTGCTGCTCGCGGTGACTGCGACTGCAACTACAACTGCTGCCGCACAAGACGATCCGCAGCCGGCTGCAACTGCGCCACCGAGCGCAGCCCTGGCGACCGACCTGCCCGTTGCCGAGTCGGATGGCCCACCCTCCAACATTTGCCTGCCGGCGCAGATCAGCGTGCACCAGCAACACCAGGATGTGCCGATGCGGCTGGGCGAGTGGTTGACTCTGCTGGTCGGTGGCGCCTGCAAATCCGACGTGGTGGCGCAACTCGCAGCCAGCGGCGCACAACCGGGCGCGGCCAGCCAATCAAGCGGGATCGTTCTGTTGCTCAACGACGTGCCGATGCAGAACCTGCCCATGGTCTCCGCCCAGGGTGACGACCCCACACAGATGTTGCTCAGCTTCCGCCTGCAGCGTGATTCCGATCAGAGTAATGATGACGAGGAACACAACCGCGAATCCTGGAGCACGTTCCTGCGCGACAACGAAAGCTGTTGCCAATCGGCTTTGCACCTGAAGGAAATGAATGTCGCGATCGCGATTGCCATTGGCACTCGCCCCGCCGCGGCGCTCGGCCCCAGTCAGAACATCCAATTCCGTGTCGAAGATCGCAGCGTCGTTGCGTGGACTTTCTGGGTGCTGCTGATCGTGTTCGTGCTCGGCTACGGCTTGTGCATCCGCAGTCCCACGCTGCTGCGTGATGCACCCGGTGGTTCGTACAGTCTGGCCAAGAGCCAGATGGCGTTCTGGGGGCTGGTCGTCGCGCTGTGTTTCTCCGGAGTCTGGTTCGTCATTGGCACCATGGAACTTATTCCGAATGAGGTATTGATCCTGCTCGGGATCTCGGCGCTGACCGGCTGGCTGGCGCCGATTGCCGGCACCACCAGCATGACCAATGCCATGGCCGACCTGAACACGCAGCAGCAACACGTTTTGAGGGCGGCCGCCAACGCCAACGCGCAGTTGCAGGACACGGCCGAACACGCTGCGAAACTGCAATCCATCAATGACTCGATGCTGCGCACCGCAGCGCGGGCTCACCTGCAGAGGATCGAGGGATTCCTGCGCGACATCTGCTCGGATGGCAACGGCATTGGCGTGCATCGCGTGCAGGCGGTGGCATGGACGCTGATTCTGGGCGTGGTCTTCGTTTGCGAAGTGACCACGGTGATTTCAATGCCGGTGTTTTCCACCAACCTGTTGCTGTTGCTCGGCATCAGCAACGGCACCTACCTGACCATGAAGACCAAGGAACAACCCTGAGGTCGATGCACATTCGTCGCAGCGCCACCGCACCGGTTAAGCGCAATACGTAACCCTTCAGGAGAACGCAGATGCTTGTACTCGGAGTTGCCGGTTCCAATCAGACCAAGACACTCGATCCCAAGCAGGCGGTACTTAAATCCGCGTTGGATGCGTTGCAGAAATTGGGCTATAGCCCGCGCGATGCACTGTTTCTGGTACTGCAATGGCTCGCCAAGCAATTGAAGGGTGGTGATGTGCACGCTGGTGCGGTGATGACTGCGCTGCTCAACAAACTCCAGGCCGGCGCTGGACTGGAGCCGGCTGTAATTGCCGCGCTGGCCGCAACCGGACCTGGGCAGCGCCTGTTGGATCGAATCGAAGACCTGCAAAATGAAGTCCCTTTTCTGTTCCGACTCGACGAGTCTGGCCTGCCGCGATTGTGCACACTGCAGGAGTTGGTCGACGGCAAGCCAGCGGAATTGAATTTCAGTGAGTCGCGATCTTCCGACCTGAGTTCAGCGCCGCTGTCGTTTACCGTGGGCGTCACTGCCGGCGTCAAATTGGGTATGCGCGTGGTCTCCACTGCAACCGCCAAATCGACTTGGAACGCTACGTTGGGTCAGCCGCAGGATCTGGGCTTCGTGCTGTATGCGGGCGGCAATTTGGGTGCGAATGTTCAGCTCGCGCAATCGGGCACCAGCCTCGGCGCGGCGGCCAACGCCAGCCAGCAGCTGACGCTGGTCTATCAGTTCGATGGGGCCAAGACCACGCTGGAGGCCATCGGCCATGTACTGGAAGACCTCCCTTCCGGAATTTCGCTGAAACAACTGGGCGATACGCTGGACCTGCCGGCACAGGACGGTCTGCGTCAATTCAATCTGGCGAATGCCGCCGGTTTTCAGTTCAATCTCTCCGGCTCCACGCAGGGCACGCGCATCGATCTGCGCTCGGTGACGGTCGATGGCAAGGCGCAGCAGATCAAAACCACATGGGGCGGCTCGGTCGGCCTCAGCGTCAAGTTCAGCGATCAGCGCGCGCGTCTACTGTGCATCTCGAAGAACACCGACGGCACGCTGCTGCTGCACGCCGAGCGCAACAACACGCAGACCCTCAATTCTGCGATCGACATCGCGGCAGGCGTGGAAATCTCAGGCTGGGACGCCATTGCAGCGGGATTGGTCAGCGCCACCCTGCCCGATGCCACCGATCTGATCGAACGCGTCGGCAAGTGGGCAAATCCTGGCGCGTGGCTGAAATCCAAACTCACCGATGCCCTGCCCGCCGACCTGGCCGCACTGGCGCCGATACTGATCGGCGAGGTCCAGGGCGAAGACAATGTTGAGACCGCGCTGAAGAATCTGATCCAGGGATTGATCGACTCGAAGGTCAATCTGTGGGCCGCCGCGCTTGACGACAAGGCCGATCTGTTGATCGACGATCTGGTCAACGGCATCGTCAGCGATGTCTCCCAGCGCGATGCAGCCAAACCGCTGCGCGATTGGCTCGAAGCCAAATTGCCGCCGCTGCTGAGCCAGGCCCGGGACGAGCTGGTGAATGATCTGAAGGAGCAGGTGTCCACTGCCACCGGTGCATTTTCCCAGGCCAAGGCCAAGGCGCTCAAAGATGACCTCGCCGCAGTCGGCAACGCCATCAGCGCTGCGACCAATTCAGTAGCGGCGTTTGTGCAACCGGTGTTGACCTTTCTCAACAACTACTCGGCGTGGCGCGCCAAGCTGATCGCGGCGGTCGAAAAAACGCTGAAACTCAAGCTCTCCATCACCATTGCCTATACCTACCAGCGCACGGCAACGGATCAACTTGATTTTGATTTACTGCTGCCGGGTAATCTGATCGTTGCTCCAACGGATCTGGCGGAACGCGACTTCAGTCGTTGGCTGCGTGGACGCGCGTTCGCTGACGATGCGCATCCATTTGGTTTGCCGTTGAACCAGATACAGAGTTCGTGGCGCGCGGTCAGCGCGCGAATGACCCAGATCGGTGAATCACTCACCGTCGATCTGGGCTCGTGGAGTGCAACGACCAGCACCTTGCTGAAGGCCTCAACTCGCGTGGAAATTGGTCCGAGCGGTGTTCTGTTGGCGCAGACCGACGCCAGCGCCGCCAAAAACTATGGCTGGGGTGATGAGAAATTTTCTGCGCTTGGGCGCGCCACCTTCGACGCATTGATGAGTCCGTTGATGCTGTCCCAGTTCAGTCTGGATATCGAACTGGCGGACAATCAGCTAACCCAGCGTGAGCTGCAACAGATCCTCGCCAGTCTGCATATATCCGGCGCGCCGGCGCTGCTCAATACGGTCGACGAAGCGGCCATCGTGGCGAAGTGGCAGACGCTGCGCGACAAGGCGGGCGCCGATCCGGCGGCGCGTTTGCGCCTGGGCATGGCGCTGGACCCAGCGGCGCGGCGGCGCGTCATCGACAGCGCCAGTGATGGCAAGGCGCTGCGCGCTGCGATCGCCCAGGCGATGGTCGTGGCCTGCAACGCAAAGCCTGGCCGTAATCTGCAAACGGCGTTCAGCGATCTCGGCTTCGCTGGACGTGCCGAGGACGTGCTGGTCGCGCAATGGGACGACTTCCGCAAGAAGCTTTCCTTTGGGCCGATCGACTTTATCGAGATCAATGACCGGCCCATTTCGCCGTCGAACAAAACTGCACCGGTGTACCAGGCCGCGGCCGCGGTAAAGCGCGCAATTCGCCCGGCCAACGCGCTTTACGAAGCGCTGCTCGACTCCAGAAATTGGCCCGCAATTGACCAGACCGTACGCAGCGAAACCCTGAAGCTGCAAGCGAATCCCGACTTCAACAAACGCAGCGTGCCAGATCAGGCGCTGGCGTTGTCCAAACTCGCTGCCGATTACTACGATCGGCTCGGCACTGACTTTGCCGCCAACCTCGGCCGAGCGCTGTCGGCCAACGACGTCATGTTCGACCGCTCCGATGATGTGCCCACCGACACGCTGTTCGTGGTTCTGCTGGTGCAGTCGTTGACGGGAGCAAGACTGGTGGGCGATCTGCTGGAACTCACTGCCTAGTACCGCAACCCAAAAGTTTCGAAACATGAAGGCGCTGGATTCGCTTTCGTGGCCAGGCGCGGACCGCAGGAAAAACTGGTGGCCTTGGCAGGGTGCACAACGACGCCATATGCGGGCGCTGGTTGCCTATGACCACTGTGCCGGTCAAGGTTGACCATGCCTGCTGATCGTGACAGCCGCTTTCGACCCAAAGCGGACATCGCCCTCACACATCAGCGAACAACCCGCGACGCATTGGCTATGATCGTTCGGGTGGCAAGGCTGCCCGT
The DNA here is from genome assembly GCA_034440555.1 of Pseudomonadota bacterium. Taxonomy (GTDB): domain Bacteria; phylum Pseudomonadota; class Gammaproteobacteria; order Xanthomonadales; family Ahniellaceae; genus 0-14-3-00-62-12. Next base: position 1,634 of record JAWXCG010000302.1, on the reverse strand, counting down.
GGCAGCCGCCAAACGAGGTAACGGAGAGACCCATGACCACCTTTACGGTCACCGCAGGCAGCGACCACTTGGCGAAGATGTCGAAAGCGTCGCCGTTGGCGGCGTTGTCGGAGCTGATCTGGAACGCGTTGGACGCGGATGCCAAGAACGTCAAGGTAAGCTTTCTGGAGAACCGGCTCGGTAGCGTCGCCGAATTGCTGGTTGTAGATGACGGACAAGGGCTCGTGTATGCCGACGCGGAGGCACGGTTCGGCCAGCTGGGAGGTTCTTGGAAGCAACACAGAGGCATATCGGACGCAGGGCGCTTCCTGCACGGCAGCGAGGGCAAGGGTCGCTTCAAGGCGTTGTCCTTGGGGCGGGTCGCCACGTGGAATGTGGTCTACAGCGACTTAGTTGATCTGAAGCGCTATTCCCTCCAGTTGCGTGCCGATGTCCCCAACAAGATCGAGGTCACTGCGCCCGAAAAAGCCGATGCCGACGCCCGCCCTGGTGTAACTGTCCGCATCGAAGAGGTTGGCAAGGCGAAGTCGTTGTTCGTTAGTGACGAGGCGATCAACGAGCTGAACGAAACCTTCGCAACGTATTTGGCGGACTATCGGCATGTCGTGGTCGAAGTAGATGGCGTCAAGCTGGATCCGACACCGTTCATCGCGGGCCGCACGCTAATTCCGCTACCGCCTTCGACAGTCGATGGGACCACTCGGGTAGCCAGTCTCGATCTGATCGAGTGGATCGGCCAAGACCGGCGCACCCTCTTTCTTGCGAACGAGCGTGGTGCGCCGCTTGTCAAGGCCAATCGCAAGTTTCAAGTTGGCGGGGCCCGTTTCACCGCCTATCTACGGTCCGCATATATCTCTCTCCTTCAAGAGCAGGAAACTGTCGATCTCGCAGAACTCAACGGTACGGTTGCCCAGTGGCTGAATGATGCTTATGAGGCGATCCGAGAACACTTCGACCGGAAAGCGGCCGCCGCCAACCAGTCGCTCATTCAAGACTGGAAGCAGCAGCAGGTGTATCCGTTCAAGGGCGAGCCCGAGACGTCCGTCCAAGTGGCGGAACGCCAAATGTTTGACATCGTCGCGACGCATGTCGCCAAGCATGTCACCGAATACAAAACCGGCACGCGACAGAGTCAGGCATTGCACCTCAGTCTGCTCAAGACCGCAATCGAAAAAAGCCCTGATGAGCTTCAACGAATTCTGAGCGAGGTCGTCAACCTGCCGAAGAGAGAGCAGGCGCGTCTCGCTGAGCTTCTAAAGGACATCAGTCTGACAAGCATGATCAACGCATCGGCAATCGTTACCGACCGACTAAAGCTCATTATGGGCTTGCAGACACTCATCTATGAAACCGATTATAAGGAAAAGCTCAAAGAGCGAACTCAACTCCACCGAATCGTCGCCCACAACGCGTGGCTGTTCGGCGAGGAATGGTCGATCTCGGTGGATGACCGATCGCTGACCCAAGCACTCCGCGCACACCGTCAGATGCTGGGCGACGAAGTCTGGATCGACGAGCCCGTAAAACACGTGTCCAACGGAACGCGTCAATAGGTTTGAGACAGTCCGTTCAATAGTTCAGTGTAGTTTTCGCTCCTGCTTTTGAGTGCGCTGCGCACTGGCTTGCTGGGCCGC
>JAWXCG010000301.1:0-13717 GCA_034440555.1 Pseudomonadota bacterium | reverse complement strand
TCGCGCAGGGCATCGCCAATTGCGCTTCGGCGTTGTTCGGTGGCCTGCCCGCGACCGGAGCCATCGCCCGCACTGCTACCAATGTGCGCGCCGGCGCGCGCTCGCCGCTGTCGGGCATTCTGCATTCCGTGTTCTTGCTGGGATTCATGCTGCTCGCTGCAGGTGCGATGAGCTTTGTCCCGCTCGCTACGCTGGCGGCGATCCTTCTGATGGTCGCGTGGAACATGGCCGAGATCGAACACTTCAAGCATCTGTGGCGCGGCCCGCACGGGGATCGTCTGGTGTTGGTGCTGACCTTCACCCTGACCGTGATGTTTGATCTGACCATCGCCATCGAAGCAGGCGTGGTATTGGCCGCGTTTCTATTCATGCACCGCATGGCCGAGGTTGTCGAGATCAACAGTGGCGTGCCGCTGATCGGCGACGATGGCGAAGAACGGGGTGAAGATGCGCGTCAGCGCGAACGACTGCCGTCGGGTGTCGAAGCGTTCCAGTTTGCCGGACCACTTTTTTTTGCTGTTGCCAATCGCCTGGACACCCTGCTCGACGCCTACATCGATGCGCCGCGCGTGTTGATCTTGCGAATGCGTCTGGTGCCGCTGATTGATGCCTCGGGTGTGCACGCCTTGCAACAATTCCTCAAGCGCTGCGCCGCACAGGACACCGCTGTGATTCTGTCGGGTCTGCAGACGCAGCCGCGCAAAGTGCTGCGCAAGATGGGTGTGGTGCCGCGCCCTGGGCTTGCCTTCGCACAGGACTATGAGGCTGCGCTGGCCCTGTGCAGGGCAGTCAAAGACGGCGCCGAAGCCTCTTGAACGCGCACCGTTGCTGTACACAGCCGCGTGTTATACCCAATTCTACTCTCGCATCAGGCATGATTGCCGCCGGGGCGCCCGGGTGACTCGCGTGGCAATGCGATCGCCCGCGTGTTCCCGATGGTTGCCCTGCGCTCCGGCCTGAAATTACCGATGTCCCAAAATTCGACACTCCATCGATCAGCGTCCTGTCGCGCTTCCGCCCTGTTCGGGATGCTGTCGATCTTTGCACTGGCGTTTGCCAGCGCGGCAGATACGCCGGTCACCTCGACGGCCACCAATGAAGCGCTGCAGGCCGTCGCACACAGCCAAATATCCAAGCTCAACGAGACCGCATCCAGGCTCGCGCGCAGCGATCCGGATCGTGCCCGCGCCATCGCCGAACAGGCCTTGGCCGAATCGATCAAAACTGGCGATGAAACGGGCCATGTCGAATCACTGCACAATCTGGGCCGCATTGCGCGTCTGCGCGGTGATCTGGAGCTTGCTTCCGGGCGCTTGCGCGAAGCGCAATCCGTCGCTCGAAAGCTGGGCGATCTGCGGCTGATAGCGAAGATCAACAGCAGCCTGGGTGTCACCTACGAAATGCTGGGTCTTGACTCCGAAGCGCTCGATCTGCATCAGCAGGTGCTGGCGCTGTGGCAAACACTGGGGGACACCCCCGGCGTCATCGCCTCGACCATCAATATCGGCAAGGTATTCGAACAGCGTGGCGACTACGACAACGCGCTGAAACAGTTCGAACGCGCGCGCGCGGACATGGATAGCGCTGGCAATCGCATCGAGATTCCGCCGCAGGACCGGGCGGCGATCTACGTTGGATTGGCGCGCACCCAGGTGCACCTTGGAGATTCGACCACGGCGCTGTTGAGCATCGAACGCGCACTGCAGATCCAGCGTGCCAGCGACGACCGTATCGGTGAGGCCGGCTCCACGGCAGTCCTGGCTCAGGTCCAGGCGCGCATGGGACGCGTGATGCAGGCGTTCAAGACCTATGAACGTGCACTCGACCTGGCGGCGGCGGTGGGCAGCAAGCCCGAGCTCGCCGATATCCTCGGCCAGATGGGGCGGCTGTATCTCACTGCCGCCGAAAGCGACCGGGCCGAACATGTTGAACATCGCGAAAGCATGCTCGCGGATGCCCTCGAAAGCAGTGAACGCGCGCTCAACCTGGCGCAGGAGCTGGGCGCTCCGCGCAATCTGATGCCGCTGTACCAGCAAATCGCGCAGATCCACGAGGCACGCAAGGATATCCAGCAGGCACTGGCCGCGCAGAAAGCATTCATCCGGCAAAGCGAACAGCTGTTCGAGGAACAAAGCCATGCCCGCTATGCCCTGTTGGAAAGTCGATACCACGCTGAGGAGCGCGAACGCGAGATTGGCGCGCTGCGCACCCAGGCCGAGCTGAGCGACAAGTTGATCACGCGCGAGCGCAGTTTTCGGCGTGTACTCGTGGTGACGGTGTTGCTGGCGTTGTTGCTGGCCACCGTGCTGGGCTTTCGCTACTGGGAGCGTGTACTCGTCGAGCGGCGCCTGCGCCAGGCGCGGGACACCCTTGGTCAGGCACTCGAAGACGCTGAACGGGCGCGCCGACGCGCCGAAGAGGCCGACCGGGTGAAAACAGAGATGCTCGGCATCGCCGCACACGACCTGCGCAATCCGATGAGTTCGATCCTCGGCTTTGCCGACCTGATTCGCGCCGAGAGTGGCCCAGACGAAGGCAAGTCGCTGGAAAACGCCAAGCGCCATGCCGGCATCATCGTCAATGCCGCACAACGTACCTTACGCTTGCTGACCGACCTGCTCGAATCGGCAGCGCTGGACATTGGTCGAATAGAACTGCGTCTGGCGACCCTGGATTTCTCGGAACTGGTGGGCGACGCCATCGAGCGTCAGCGCAGCCGCGCGCTGGCCAAGCAACAACAGATCGAGTTCTCCGGTGCACACAATGCGCTGGTGCGCGCCGATGCCGATCGGTTGCATCAAATTCTGGATAACTTGTTGAGCAATGCCATCAAGTTCACCCCAAAAAACAGCCGCATCGAGGTCAAGGTATTCAATACCGAACACGAAATACGCGTTGAAGTGCGTGACTCCGGACCGGGCTTTCGCGCGGAAGACCAGGTTTTGCTGTTCAAACGCTTCCAGCGGCTTTCGGCGCGCCCGACCGGCGGCGAAAGTTCGACCGGGTTGGGCTTGTCGATCGTGCGCGACCTGACACAGATGCACGGCGGAGTTGCGCGTGCGCAGTCACCAGGCGAGGGTCAGGGCAGCGTTTTCAGCGTCAGCCTGCCGCATCCGGGCAAAGCGGCGCTCAACGCACGCTGAGATGGCAGACTTGTCATCAAACGGTGCTGGCGCATCTTGCGCGATAACAGCATAATCGCGCCCCTTTGACTGTCGCCGGAGTCCAGCGTGTTTTTTCAGCGTCTGCCTGAATTCATCGGCAACCACTATGTTCTGGCTGCTATCGCGGTAGCCGTCTTGATCGTTTTGCTGCGTACCGAAATCGGTTTGTTGATGCGTCGCTACAAGATGATCTCGCCGGCTGAGCTGGTGCGCCTGATCAACCGCGAGAATGCCTTGGTGATCGACGTCTCGCCTTTGGCCGATTTTGAGAAAAGCCATATTGCTGGTGCGCGCCACGTGGCCCTGAACCAGCTCGACCCGGAACACAAGGATCTTGCCCGGGTGCGTGAGCTGCCGGTCGCAGTTGTCTGCCGCAGCGGTACCGCGGCGCCGGGTGTTTGCGCCCGACTCAGCAAGGCCGCCTTTACCCAGGTGCATTGCCTGGACGGCGGTTTGAACGCCTGGGTCAGCGCCGAACTGCCCGTGGTGAAAGGAAAGACTTGATCGACGCGACTGTGGCCCGTTCGACCGTTTCACGGATGTTGACGCGCTTGAATCTGGCGCGCGCGACCCGAACTAAACCGCTCGCTCGCCCCAAGCCCGGCAACGTGGAATAATCCGCGCCCTTTTGCCAACTGCCCGCAACCAACCTGCTCGCACCCAACCTGGTCGCAAGACCCATGGAGATTTCAATGTCCGATCCCAGTCCCCTCGCCAACGGCGCCGACACCAACGCAGCTGCGCAGGCCCAGGTCGCTGTGCAAAAAATTTACGTCAAGGACGCGTCGTTTGAAGCACCGAGCGCGCCGCATATTTTCCAGGAACAAGGCCAGCCGCAGATCCAGTTGAATCTCAATCAGACCGTCAACGGGCTCGCTGATGGCGTCTATGAGGTTGTGCTGGCGGTTACCGTGACGTGCAAGATTGGTGACAAGAACGCCTATCTGGCTGAAGTGAAGCAGGCCGGCGTGTTCGGTCTCAGTGGCTTTGATCAGGCCAGTCTGCACGGCGTGCTCGGCACGTTTTGCCCGAACACACTTTTTCCGTACGCGCGTCAGGCGATATCCGACATGGTGCTGGCGGGCGGCTTCCCGCCGTTCTTGCTGCAGCCGATCAACTTTGATCAGATCTATGTCGAACAGTTGCGGCGAAAGAGCGCTGAGGCCGGGGCTGCCCCGATCGCCAACGCCTGATCCAGGATAGCCGCGGGCGAGCCACGACCGCGGTAACCTCGGCACATGAGTCCCATGGTTCAGCCCACAGATCAGCATGTTGCCGTGCTTGGCGCCGGGTCCTGGGGCACTGCCCTGGCAATGGTGCTGGCACGGCATGGTGTCGTCACCACGCTTTGGGGTCGCGATCCGGTTGCGATGGCCGCGATGCGAAGCACCCGCTGCAATCAGCGTTATCTGCCTGATGACCTGTTGCCCGATTCATTGCAAGTCTCGGCCGACCTGGGTGAAACCTTGCGTGGAGCGAGTCTGTGGCTGATTGTCACGCCCAGTCACGCCTTCGCCGACGTGCTGCGCGAAGCGCTGGTACACGCGCCCACACCTGCTGGCGTGGCCTGGGCGTCCAAGGGATTTGAACCCGGAACCGGCCGCTTCCTGCATGAAGTTGCCGCGGCCGAACTTGGACCCGACACGCCGACTGCGATTGTTACCGGGCCATCGTTCGCACGCGAAGTCGCGCAAGGGTTGCCGACGGCGGTCACGGTACATTCCGATTCGATGGAATTTGCCGAGATCATTGCGCATCTTCTGCACGGTCCTGCGTTCCGCGCCTACACCGGTACCGACATGATCGGTGCCGAACTGGGCGGCGCGATGAAAAACGTACTGGCAGTCGCCACCGGAGTCGCCGATGGCATGCAGCTCGGGCTGAACGCGCGCGCGGGCATGATCACGCGTGGCCTCAACGAGATCCTGCGCTTGTGCGTCGCCCTCGGAGGACGCCCGGAGACAATCATGGGGCTGGCCGGAGTCGGTGATCTGGTACTGACCTGCACCGGTGACCTGTCGCGCAACCGCAGGCTTGGATTGGCGCTCGGTCGCGGCCAGAAATTGGCGCAGGCGGTCAGCCAGATCGGCCAAGTGGTGGAGAGCGTTCAAACCGTGAACGAGGTGATGCGACTGGCCAACCGGCATGGCATGGATCTTCCGATCACCGCCCAGGTCCAGCGTGTACTGAATGAGGAATGCACGCCGGCCGAAGGGCTGCAGGCACTCTTGGCACGCGAACAGAAGCCCGAATATCCACCCGGAATGTTCGGCACTCGGAGCGCGACGACTTGATCGTTGTCCGCATTCCAACATCGTCATGAGCCGCCATCCGCTTAGCCCGAACGAGGCGAAAGCCGTAACCACGGCGACCGTCGCCAGCGTGGTGCTGATGTTCATGGTCTGGTTCCTCATGCCACGACTGAATGCCTTGGCATTTGCGCCGGGCGAGCCACTGCCGATGCCGATCCGCCTGTTTCAGACGTTTTATATGATTTGGCCGCTGCTGTTGTTCGCCGCCGCATTTAGCGGCGTGCTGGTATCTCGACTGGCTGCAGACAGCGGCTGGCGTCGGGCTCTGATCCTGCTTGACTGGGCGCTGGCGGCGCTGGCCATCGTCTTGATCGGTCTTGGCGCGGTGGCTGCCTATTTACCCGTTTTCATGCTGGCCGGACGAGTCTGACCGACATCTTTAAAAAAGTGCAGCGTCGATACCCGACTCGATCACGGCCCGCTAGAGTGCTACTCCCAAACTGGAGGTCCCGTCTGTGCAGCAGCCACCACCCCTGCCGTCTTTGTCAGCGCCGCCAGAGCTCAACCCATACGCCGCTCCGGCGGCTCGGGTGGATGACTATTACGCTGACCAGCTTGTGCTTGCCGATCGCCTCACGCGTCTGCTCGCGGTGATTGTTGACTTTGCGATCATGGCCGCAATCATCGGCATCGGTGCAGCGATTGTTCTACCTGAAGTGCAAAAAGATGCGCAGGCACAACAGGCCACGATGATCGGCTTCACGGCAGTTATCGTGGTGGCGCTGTTGGCGCTGATGATCGTGAATCTGGTGTTACTGCACCGGTACGGTCAAACCATCGGCAAGCGCGTGTTCAGCATAAAAGTCGTGCGTCTCGACGGCAGTCACTGTTCGTTGCTGCGTTATATCTTTGCGCGCTGGTTGCCGGTCGGTCTGCTGGGTGCGATTCCGTTGCTGGGCCCGGTGATCTCGCTGGTCGATTCGCTGATGATTTTCCGCAACGATCAGCGCTGCATGCACGATCTGATCGCCGACACGATCGTGGTCAAAGCCTGAGAATTGGTAGCGCACGGATGCTCGATACGCTCACCCAGGTGGAAACTCCCGAAGGCACTGCACTGCGCCTGCGCGCGGCCGGCATGTTGCCGCGTGCTGCCGCCTGGGCAGTGGATTTTGGCCTCCGTCTGGTTATCGTCTGGATGCTGTCGGTTCTGCTGCTCATGCTGGGCGAGGCCGGGATGGGTTTGTACCTGATCGTGTTGTTCCTGTTTTTCTGGTTCTATCCCGTGCTGTTCGAGGTGCTGCGCGATGGGCAGACCATTGGCAAGAAAGCACTGGGATTACGCGTGATCAACGCCAATGGCACACCGGTGACCTGGCTCGCCTCGATCGTGCGCAATTTGATGCGTACCGTGGACATGCTGCCGGCAGTCTATGGCTTTGGCTTTGTCGCAGGACTAATCGATCCGCGCGGTCGCCGTCTCGGTGACATGGTCGCCGGTACCCTGGTAGTGCATGTCGAGAAACCGCACCAGCACATCGCTGCTCCCAATGTTCCCGTGGTCCACCCGGCGATGGCACTGAACGCGGATGAAAAAGCCGCAATCATTGCCTTCGCCGAACGTGCCCAGCAACTGACGCCTGAGCGACAACGGGAACTCGCCGACATTCTTCCGATGCTGAGCGATGCCCGCGGCAGTGCCGGGGTCCAGCGACTGCTGGGCATGGCCAGTAGTTTCCTGGGGCGGCGATGAAGCAGGAGCTGTTCCAATCGCATCATGCGCACGAATGGGACGCGCTCGAGCAATGGCTGACAGTGCGTGGACGGCCACGCCATCGAGATCGGGCGCGCGATGGCGAGGGCGTGAACGGCGATCTGGAATTTCCCGCGCTGTATCGCCGCATCTGCCAACACTTGGCGTTGGCGGAACGGCGTGGCTACAGCGCATTGCTGATCGAACGCCTGCATGACCTGGTGCACCGTGGTCACTTGGTGCTGTACCGGCCGCCACCGCCACACATGCACCGCATCGTCAGCTTTTTCGCCGCTGATTTTCCGTCTTTGGTGCGTGCTCAGTGGCGGGCAATGACGGTCGCGGCGGTTTTGTTCTTTGTGCCGCTGCTGTTGATGATTGGCCTATTGCAGTGGCGGCCGGAGTTGGCCCACTCGATGTTTGATGTGGAACAGCTGGCACAGTTTGAGTCGATGTACGACCCCAGCGACAAGGACAAACGACTCGGTCGTGAGAGTGGCAGCGACGTCATGATGTTCGGTTACTACATCATGAACAATGTCAGCATCGGCTTTCGGACTTTTGCCAGCGGACTGCTGTTCTGTGTCGGTTCGATCTTCGTGCTGGTAAGCAACGGGCTGGTGATTGGTGGCGTCGCCGGCCATTTGACAGCAATCGGCTACGGCGAACCGTTCTGGCGTTTCGTCGTCGGCCATTCGGCGCCAGAACTGCTGGCCATTGTGATCTCGGGCGGCGCCGGGCTGCAGATCGGAATGGCACTGATCGCTCCGGGCCGGCGCAGTCGCGGCCGCGCCCTGGTTGAAGCCGGCATCATCGGTGCGAAACTCGTGCTGGGTGCATTTGCCATGCTGGTGTTTGCTGCTTTTGTCGAAGCGTTCTGGAGTTCGATCGGCTGGATGCCCAATGCCATCAAGTTCAGCGTCGGCGGATCGATGTGGTTGCTGATCGTGCTGTGGCTGTTGCGCGGCGGCAAAGGCAATGCGCAGGTCATTGCATGAGACAGCGCCGATGATCAGCCAAAGGATTTGCACCGAGGGCCAGTCGCTGGTTCGCGAAATGGCGATGATCTCGCGTCAACGCTGGATTTTGTGTGCTGCGCAAAGACCGAGCAAGAATCACCACACTGGCAACTCACTGTCGGCAAACCAAGTCACTTCGCATGCCGCAACCATCGAGCAGCCGGTAACGAAGTTGCAACCAGCTGGTGCGATCTCATGAAGCTTCCAGGCCGCTAGTGCGACTTGAAGGCATAACGATCGCATTGCGCCCCAGATCACCTTGGGAAGCCGCGGACCTTGGCGTTGCTCTGGTGCGCCAGCACGCCGCTCGCATCTATAGCGCCTGGGTCTTGGTCACGCTTCCGGCGTGTGTGCTGCTCAGCCTGCTCGGCGCGTTGATCGATCAAGTTTGGCTTGGCGGGCTGCTGCTGTGGTGGCTGAAACCCGTGTTCGATCGTATTCCGCTTTTTGTGCTGTCACGCGCGGTATTCGGCGCCACCCCAACTCTGCGCGAGACGCTGCGTGCGCAAGGCAATTGGGGCTGGCGTGCGTGGCGCTGGCTGCATTGGCGGCGTCTGCATCCGGGACGCGCGCTGCTGCTACCGGTGGACTTGCTGGAGGGACTGAGCGGCTCGGTACGCCGCGAGCGCTGCCGCGTTCTGGCGCGGGCCACTGGTTCGCCCAGTCTTTTGATTTGGGTGATCGGTTGGCATGTGGACATGATGCTGTATTTCTCGCTCATTCTGCTGGGCTTGATGTTTGTGCCGATTGAGTTTCTCCCTGACTCCGCCAAGGCAGTCTGGGAGACAATGTTTCAATCACCCCCGTTGTGGGTGCAGGGCTTGAACAATTTGCTGTACTGGCTGGCGATGAGCATCATGGAACCGTTCTATGTCGGCGCCGGCTTTGGTTTGTATCTGAATCGGCGCACCTTGCTCGAAGCTTGGGACATCGAGCTGGCGTTCCGTCGACTGGCCACGCGGCTGCGTCAGGTGTCGGTATTGCTGTTGGTCTGCGCCGGGTTGTTGATCACGGTGACGCCGGCACTGCGAGCGCAAACCATCGTTGCCGTTGCAGTCTCCAGTGCTGACAACGCGCAGCGCAGCATGGCGGTCGCCAACGTGCGCGCAGCGGAGCAAGAGAAGGCCGAATCCAGCCCCCGTCAGGAGCTGATCGAATCGGCTGAAGGAATGGAGACCGAATCGGATCTCGACGAAAAGGGCAACGCCCCGATTTCCGCATTGCCAGAAGTGTTTTCCAAGCAGTACCGCGATGACGGGGCCGCGTTTGAAAAATCCGTCGGCACGGCATACCAAGACAAGGACCTCAACCCCAAGGCAACCGTACAGACCTGGGAGCGCCGCGTTCCGGAAGTACCCGGTAAGCCATCGAGTACGCCGGAATGGCTGCAAGGCCTCGCCCGGATCATTGCCTTCCTCGGCGAGAACGGACTCTGGATCCTGGTCGGGTTGCTGCTCGTCGTGCTGATTCGCAATGCCAACCGTTGGCTGCCATGGTTCAGTGATCGTTTCGTGCGTGGGCGTGCACTCGATCCAATCGAGGTACACGACATCGCCGTTGCCGAACCGCTGCCAGACGATTTGCCGGCTGCGGTGCAGGCACTGTGGCGCTCAGGACAGCAACGCGCGGCCTTGGCCTTGTTCTATCGTGCCGCCGTGCAACGCTTGATCGACGCGCTCGGAACGCCGCTGCCGCCGGGTGCCACCGAATCGGAATGCATGCGACAAGCGCATCGTCTGCGCGACCGCGAGGGCAATCGGGAGAAGGAATTTGCCGGGCTGTTCGCGCGTATCGTGCGCAGCTGGCAGGGCATTGCCTACGCCCAGCGAACGCCCTCGACGGAGGATATCAATGGGCTGTTGAGCGAGTGGCAGCGCTTACCGGAGGCCGCGCCATGAAGCACCGCGGTTGGCTGCTCACACTGATCTTCATGCTGCCATTGGCGGCCTTCGCTGCCTGGTGGTTTTACACATTCCAGCGCGTGCCAGTCGAGCTCGATTTGCCGATGCGTGGCGAGGCGCGCTACAACCCGTTGTTTGCCCTCAAGCGCAGTCTCCAGGTGCAGGGTGCCAGCGTCGCTTCGGGCAGCAATGCCGCGCTGGATACCGGCACGCTTTTACCCGGCGAGGTCTTGGTGCTGTACACCGATGTGCGCACGCTACGCGACGACACCAGCGCGGCATTGCTCGCGTGGGTTGAGCGTGGTGGTCATCTGGTGTTCGCCCTGCCCCCTGGCGATGAAGGCCGCGCCGGCGCCCTGCTCGACACACTCGGACTTTATGTGCACGAGCATGCGCGCTGTTTGAAATGGACTGTCGCCAAGGCACTACCAGCTGATAAAAAAAGCGCCAATGCCAAGCACGACAGTGGCTCACAGGAACAGAGCGCCTCGCACTGTTTTCAGTATCGCTTCGACTCGTACGAGGACGATCTGCCAGAGACCTTTGACTGGCTGTGGGGAAACGCGCAGAACGGATATCTGTTTGGGCGCCAGTACCGCGGCGCGGGCAGTATCTTTGTCGCCGGTGAACTCGACTTTCTCGGCAATCGCGAACTCGACCAACCCGGCCATGCCGCGCTGGCCTGGCAGGTGCTGGCGCCAGTGCTCGGAAAGAACAAGGTACATCTGATCTATGCGGCCGATGTGCCGCCGATGTATGTGCTGATCGTGTACCGCGGCTGGCCGATTCTGCTGCCTTTGGTCATTGCCTTACTTGCCTGGCTGTGGGCTCTCAGCCAGCGCTTCGGCCCGCTGCTGCCGCTGGCATCGGCACATCGTCGTGCCTTGCTTGAACACGTTCAGGCCTCGGGCGAATTCGTGTTCCGGCGTGGGCGTGCGCTCACGCTGTATGCGGCCGCGCACCGTTTGTTCTTTTCGCGATTGCGCAGTCGCGATCCGGCACTCGCCGCGCTCGAAGGCGAAGCCCTGGTGCAGGCCTTGTCGACGCGCCTGCAATTGGCTGCCGCGCCGATTCGGCAAGCGCTCAATCCCGCTGATCTGGCGCGGCCAGATCAATTCACCACGACAATCGCAACCCTGATGCAGATGAGAGCCAAACTATGAACCTGGAAGCCAGTAAACCGATCGTGCCGATTGTCGGTGCCGCGTTGACGGAACGCACCGACGCCATTCGCCAGCAAATCGCCCAGGCCTTTGTCGGGCAAGCGCAGGTGTTGGATCAATTGCTGATTGCCCTGTTGGCCAGCGGTCATGTGCTGCTCGAAGGCGTGCCCGGACTTGGCAAGACCTTGCTGGTGCGTTCGCTCGCGATGGCACTGGAATGCAACTTTGCGCGGGTGCAATTCACGCCTGATCTGATGCCCAGCGATGTCAGCGGTCATGCGTTTTACGACCCCAAGACCGAGAGCTTCAAAATTCGCCGTGGCCCGGTGTTCACCAATCTTTTGCTCGCCGACGAGATCAACCGTGCCCCGGCGAAAACCCAGGCGGCCCTGCTCGAAGTGATGCAGGAACAGCAAGTCACCATCGAATCACGCAGCTTTCCGCTGTCGCCGCCGTTTCTTACCGTGGCGACACAGAACCCGATCGAGCAGGAAGGCACCTATCCATTGCCCGAAGCCCAGCTCGACCGTTTCCTGTTGAAGATCCTGATGAATTATCCGCTGCTCGAGGATGAGGTGCGCATGGTCGCCGCGGTCAGTCATGGCCGCACCGCGAGCGACTTCGATCTTGCACGCGTGCGTGCTGTGGCCAAGCCCGAAGACATTGTCGCCATGCAACTGGGCACCGCGCTGGTCCGCGTGGATGCTGTGGTGCTCGACTATGCCGTTCGCATCACCCGCGCTACCCGCGATTGGCCAGGGATCACCATGGGCGCAGGTCCTCGCGGCAGTTTGTCGTTGGTGCGCGCTGCACGCGGCCAGGCGGTGCTCGACGGCCGTGACTTCGTCACCCCAGACGATATTCGTGCGATCGCCAAGCCGGCGCTGCGTCATCGTATCGGCCTGGCGCTAGAAATGCAGATTGAAGGTCGTCGCGTTGATGACGTGCTCGATGCGCTGCTGCTGAAAGTGGAAGCGCCGCGTCGATGATCTCGCAAAGCGATTGCAGTTGGTCATAGGCGTGGATGCTCTGCTCGCTGCGGCGCTTTTTTTGTCATTGCGAATTGTCGCTGGAGTTACCCCGGCGTTATCAGGTACCGGCATGTTGAGTGATCGGAAAGCAAATCATGCGGCCTAGTCTGACGCTCATCGCGGCAGTGATTGGCTGGGCGCTGATCGGTGCTCTGGTGGTCGCGTCGCTGTTGCCGATGCAGGCTTTCATCGTGTCCGGAATCGCGCTGGTCCTGATCGCGGTGCAGGACCTGACCTTGCTGCGCGCCTTGCCTACGCCCGATGTGCAGCGCGACCTGCCAGCAGTGGTCCCGGTGGCGGTGGAACGTCAGCTGGTGCTGCGCCTGCGTCACAGCGGAACGCGTCCGCTCTGGGTGCAAGTGCAGGACCTGCATCCCGGCGATTGGCCGGTCTTTGGCTTGCCGCGTCAGGTGCAGCTGCCAGCGGGGCGGGAGTTGGAGCTGCCTTACCGCATCACCCCGATCGCACGTGGGCAATTCGAGTTCGCCGCCTGTGTGTTGCGTCTGCGCTCGCCGTTCGCGCTGTGGTGGCAGCAACGCCGTGTTGGCAAGCCGCAATCGCTGCGCGTGTATCCAAATTTCGCACCGCTGGCAAAGCTTGCCCTGATCGGTTCCGAACAGGCCTCGCGGGTAGTGGGTGCGCATCTCAAGCGACGCCGCGGTGAGGGCACCGAGTTTCAGCAGTTGCGCGAGTATCGCACCGGCGATTCGATGCGCCAGATCGACTGGAAGGCGAGCCAACGCGCGCGCAAACTGATTTCGCGTGACTACCAGGATGAGCGCAACCAGCAAGTCATGCTGCTGCTCGATACTGGGCGCCGGTTGCTTGCCCGGGACGGCGCCCTGGCGCATTTTGATCACGTACTCAATGCCGCGCTGATGGTCGCGTACATGGCATTGCGCCAAGGCGATGCGGTCGGACTGCTGGCCTCGGGCGGCGCCTCGCGCTACATGTCGCCGGGTCGCGGGCTAGGCACCATCGACACCCTGCTCAACACCGTGTTCGATCTGCACGCGGAGCCCGTGGCCACCGATTATCTAGAGGCCGCAATGCAGCTGAGTGCGCGCCAGTCAAGACGCTCGCTGGTGTTGCTGATCACCAATGTGCGCGACGAGGACATTGAGGATCTGGTTGCAGCGGTGCGCCAACTGCGACGACGGCATCTGGTCTGCGTCGCCAGCTTGCGCGAGCAAGTCCTGGACGCTTCGCTGCAACAGGAAGTGCATAGTTTCGACGATGCGGTGCGCGTGTCGGCGATGGCGCAGTACGTTGAGCAACGCACTCGTGCCCACCAAGCGTTACGAGCGCAGGGCACCGAGGTACTCGATGTCAACTGCAACGAACTGCCCGCGGCCCTGGTTCAACATTATCTGGCGATCAAGCGTGCGGGGCGGCTGTAATCCCCCACGATCAGGTTGATGGTAAATCCGCGGC
>JAWXCG010000300.1:0-4184 GCA_034440555.1 Pseudomonadota bacterium | reverse complement strand
TGCCATCTCCAAGGGCATCGACGTCTATCTGGCAGCCGTCACCGAGCGTCATGCGCTGGCTGCCTTGAGGCTGACACTGACAGTGACCGCGATCGCGGTGCCGCTCAACCTGGTCTTTGGTGTGGTAGCGGCATGGTGTATCGCCAAGTTCGAGTTTCCAGGGCGCAGTGCATTGATTACACTGATCGATCTGCCGCTCGCCGTCTCGCCGGTGATCTCGGGGCTGATCTACGTGCTGCTTTTCGGCGCCCAGGGCGTGTTCGGAGAGTGGCTGGGCGAACACGGATTTCGCGTCATCTTTGCGGTCCCCGGCATCGTGCTGGCGACAATTTTCGTGACCTTCCCGTTCGTGGCACGCGAGTTGATTCCCGTCATGCAAGCGCAGGGCCGCGACTACGAGGAAGCCGCGCTCTCGCTCGGTGCCAGTGGCTGGCAGACTTTTCTGCGGGTCACCCTGCCCAATATCAAGTGGGGGCTACTCTACGGCGTGATCCTGTGCAACGCCCGTGCCATGGGCGAGTTCGGCGCAGTCTCGGTGGTTTCGGGCCATATTCGCGGTAAAACCAATACCCTGCCTCTGCATGTCGAAATCCTCTACAACGAATACAACCATGCCGCAGCATTTGCCGTGGCCTCGCTGTTGGCACTGCTGGCCTTGGTCACTCTGGTATTGAAGACCTGGGTGGAATCCAAGGCGCATCGTGATCGCCAGGCGGCCAACAACACGACAAACGACGAGATTCTGACTTGAGCATCGAAATCCGCAATCTGCAAAAGAGCTTCGGCGCCTTCACCGCGCTGCATGGCGTTGATCTCGACATTGACGATGGCGAGTTGATGGCGCTGCTCGGTCCATCTGGTTGCGGCAAGACAACGCTGCTGCGCATGATCGCCGGACTGGAAACCCCGGATGCCGGCAGCATTCATTTGCACGGCCGCGATGTCACCCGATTGGCTGCGCGTCACCGCGGTGTCGGGTTCGTCTTCCAGCATTACGCGTTGTTCCGTCACATGAACGTATTCGAGAATGTGGCCTTCGGCCTGCGCGTTCGTCCGCGCGCCACGCGACCGGCAGAACCGGCGCTGCGCGACAAGGTCAATCGCATCATCGACCTGGTCCAGCTCGGCGGTATGGCACAGCGATTTCCCGATCAACTGTCAGGCGGCCAACGCCAGCGCGTGGCACTCGCCCGCGCGCTCATCATCGAGCCGAATGTCCTGTTGCTCGACGAACCTTTCGGCGCACTCGATGCGCAGGTACGTCGACAGCTGCGCCGCTGGCTGCGGCGGCTGCATGACGAGCTGCATGTAACCAGCGTGTTTGTCACGCACGACCAGGACGAAGCGCTCGATGTGGCCGATCGAATCGTGCTGTTGAACCATGGCCAAATCGAACAGATGGGCAATGCCAGCCAGTTGCAGGATCATCCCAACAGTGTCTTCGTCAGCCGCTTCCTCGGCGAAGTGAATCATCTGCCGGGACAATTGCTGCAAGGGCGTGTGACCCTGGGCAAAACCCAATGGAATGCGCCGGCTGGAACGCAGATCGAAGACGGGAGCGTTGATGTTTGTGTACGCCCCTACGATTTGCTCTGGTCCGCCGCAGCCAGCCATGACACTTTGACTGTCACCGTCACCGATGCGCGCTGGCTTGGTGGTCGCTATCGCATTGAGTTCAGCACCGCGCTCGAAGGCGTGCCGTTCATTACTGCTGAATGGTCGCGCACACAGATGCCGGATCGCGAGCTGGCCAGCGGCGATATCGTGAATCTCAAGCCGCACCGTTTTGCGCTGTTCGCCCGCTCCTGACGCGAGGCGTCGGGCTGGACATGTGTAACCTCGCGCAACCGGCTTGCGCCCGACCGCTTAGCGCATCCTCGCCATGTGGCGCTGACGCAGGCACAATGGCGAATGCTGCTCACCATAGTTCGTCGCGTTGCGGGTCTGATCGCCGCAGTATTCCTACCGCTTGCCGCCGGCGCGGTGTGGTCGGCGCTTTCACTCAGGTTTTCGGCCGAGTTGCCGGGCATGGCGCTGCTCTGCGCGGCCGCCATCTGGCCCGCTCGTCACCATTTGCCGGGGCCACCGGGCCTGGTGCGCGGAGTGCTGGGCGCGGCGAGCTGCGCCACTGGCATCGCCTATGCGCATTGGCTCAAGTCGGCCACGGTCATCGCACAGGCCATTGGTGTCGGGTTTGGAGACGCCCTGATGTCGATCGGTGCCGGGCTGACGATCGCGATCTCACGTGCCCGGTCTGACCCCACTTCAATCACCTTCATTGCGATCGCGCTGATGCTTTCCTTTTGGATGGGATGCCGCCGCGATGCCACCGACGTCATGGCGGACGAATTGCCCAGCGTCAATTGATCCCTCTCAGACGGAAATCGGTGCCTTGATCGCAGCATCAGCGACATAGTCTTCGACGCGGATATCTTCGAACCGAAATTCGAACAGGTTTTTCACTTCGGGATTGAGCCATAACCTGGGCAGCGCTTTGGGTTCACGCAACAGTTGCAGACGCGCCTGATCCAAATGATTGATGTACAGATGCGCGTCGCCGAAGGTGTGGACGAACTCTCCCGGTCGCAGTCCGCACACCTGCGCGACCATCTGCGTCAGCAGCGCGTAAGAGGCGATATTGAACGGCACGCCGAGGAACACATCGGCACTGCGTTGATAAAGCTGGCAACTGAGACTGCCGTTGGCAACATAAAACTGGAACAACGCATGGCAGGGCGATAATGCCATCTTCGGCAAATCGCCGACGTTCCAGGCATTGACAATCAGTCGACGCGAGTCCGGATCGCGGCGGATGCGCTCGACCACTTCGCTGATCTGATCGATTACACGGCCATCGCTGGATTCCCAGCTGCGCCATTGCTTGCCATAGATCGGGCCCAGTTCGCCGCGTGCATCGGCCCACTCGTCCCAGATGGTGACTTTGTTGTCGCGCAGATATTGCACGTTGGTGTCACCGGCCAGAAACCAGAGTAATTCGTGGATGATTGACCGAAGATGCAGTTTCTTGGTTGTGGTCAGCGGAAAGCCCCGCGCCAGATCGAAACGCATCTGATAGCCGAACACGCTGCGCGTGCCGGTGCCGGTTCGATCGGACTTGTCCACGCCATGATCAAGAATATGTTGCAGCAGGTCGAGGTATTGGCGCATCTCTTCTCTCTTCGCTCATCCGATGGCAATTGCGCACAAAAAACTTTTTGGAATGACTTCGCTGGCCAGACCCACAGCGGCTTAAGGTGTCGCTTCGGGCACCGTATGCGGTCTGGCTATATGGCTTCGTGACATCCACAGCAACACAATGCCGAGCGCGATCAGCGGAAACGACAGCAACTGCCCGGTCGTCATCCAGCCGAATGCGACGTAGCCCATCTGTTGGTCTGGCTCACGCACAAACTCCACCACAAAACGAGTCAGTCCGTAGACGATGGAGAAAACCCCAGTCACTGCATAACGCGGGCGCGGTTTGGCGGAGTAAAACCAGACAATCAGGAACAACACCACGCCCTCCAGAAATGCCTGGTACAACTGAGATGGATGCCGCGCCTGCGCATCGAGCAATCCCGCCTCAGCCTGGGCGCGCAGGTTTTCCAAACTCAGACCGAATTCATCCAGCGCTTTGGGGAAAATCACGCCCCAGGCCGCGTTGGTGTGGCGCCCCCACAGCTCGCCGCCAATCCAGTTGCCCAGGCGACCAAATCCGAGACCAATCGGCACCAGCGGCACCATGAAATCGATCACATCGAAGGCGTGTTGCCGGCGCTTTCGACTCCACCACAGGCCGGCCACACCGACGCCGAGCATGCCACCGTGAAAGCTCATACCACCTTCCCAGACCTTGAACATGCTGAGCGGATTGGCCACCAGTTCATCGCGACCATAGATCAGCATATAGCCGATGCGTCCACCCAGAATCACCCCGAGCATTGCGCCAAACATGAGGTCGGAAAACTGCTCGGCACTAATGTCCAGGTGACCTGCGCGCAGTCGGCGCATGCCCATCCAGTATGCGGCGCCGAACCCACACAGATACATCAGCCCGTACCAGTGCACGGCGATCGGTCCAATCTGCACCAGTACCGGATCGATGTCGTGGAAGTAAACCATCAAGTCGCTCCGTCATGGGTGGGCAACGGCCCACCATTCCTATCGGCATGCGCTGGCCCGCG
>JAWXCG010000299.1:0-3546 GCA_034440555.1 Pseudomonadota bacterium | reverse complement strand
GCTAAAAATACGCATTTTGGCGATCAGGAAAGTCCAATTGCCGCGTCACGGGCGGATACGCCCATACCGCGCTCACGAAGGGACTTGTTCAGACCTTCCTTAAGGACGGCTTGACGCAGGTAAACTCATACCGATCCCGATTCGGCAATTCCAGTG
Source organism: Pseudomonadota bacterium (assembly GCA_034440555.1). Lineage (GTDB taxonomy): Bacteria > Pseudomonadota > Gammaproteobacteria > Xanthomonadales > Ahniellaceae > 0-14-3-00-62-12. Next base: position 3,390 of record JAWXCG010000299.1, on the reverse strand, counting down.
AACAGTATCGATCAAGCCGTGCCTGATGGTCGCCATCGTGATCCGCCGCAGGTGAAACTTTGAATCGTCTATCGAATTCGGTAGAGCGGTGGTTGATGCAGGCGCGTGCGGCGCATGAAGGTGGACAGCTGCGAGAGGCCGAGCATTTCTATCGGCAGGTGATTGCGGTCGATCCGCGCGAGGCCTATGCCTGGTTGGGACTGGGGCTCATTGCGCGCAGCGTCGGCGCGCGGGAAGCGGCCATCGAGACTTTGACGCGGGCGGTGACGCTGTCGCCCCAGCAGGGCGAGTTTCGTATGCATCTGGCCTGGGCGTTGCAGGAGCATGGCCGCATGGCCGATGCCGCCGGTCACTGGCAAATGACCTGCACCGTCCGCCCGCAGGACCCGGTGTGTTGGGAGAGCCTGGGCGTCGTACTGCAGGCGATGGGTCGCAGCACCGATGCGCTCAATGCCTATGCGCGCGCCGAATCGCTGCAGCCGACGCTGGCACTGCGTGCCAAGCAGGCGACACTCATTTCGCCCATCGTCACTTCGACTGAAGCGATGGCGGCAGAGCGTGCGCGCATGGTGCAGTCGCTGGCTGCGATCGATGATCCCGATCTGCCGCGCATCGAAGACCCGATCGATACCGGGCTGTGGACGAATTTCTATCTGGCCTACCACGGCCTGTCCAATCGCGAACTGCAGCAGCAGAGCGCGCGCGCCTATCTCAAGCTGTGCCCGGCGTTGGGCTATGTCGCACCGCATTGCGCGCAGCCGCGGCGCGCCGGCCGCATCCGCATCGGGCTCATCTCACAGTTTTTCTACAACCACAGCATCGGACGCACCAGCAGGGGCTTGATCGCGCAGCTGGATCGCGCCGATTTCGAAGTCACCGCGATCTTCATCGCGCCCGGCGTCGACGACGATTTCAGCCGCTTCATCCGCGCCCAGGCCGAACACAGTATTGAAATTCCGCAGCAGCTCGCCGCGGCACGTCGCCAGATCGAGGCGCTGCAGCTGGACATCTTGTTCTACCAGGACATCGGCATGGAGCCTTTCAGCTACTTCCTCGCCTATTCGCGTCTGGCGCCGGTGCAATGCGTATCGTTCGGCCATCCAGACACTACCGGCATCGCCACCGTCGACTGGTGGGTATCCAACGATCTCTACGAAACCGAGGCGGCGGATGCGCATTACAGCGAGCGGATGTTTCGGCTGCAGGGCTTGGGCAGTCTGGCCTACTACCAGAAACCGCAGCTTCCGCTGCAGCGAAAGTCACGTGCCGATCATGGTTTTGGGGCCGAGGATCATCTCTACCTCTGTCCGCAGAACCTGTTCAAGTTCCATCCTGACATGGACGCGCTGATTGCCGGCATTCTGCGCGCCGATCCACGCGGCAGACTGGTGCTGATCCAGGCCAAGATCGCGCACTGGGATCGTCTGCTGAAACAGCGCTTCGCCACCAGCATGCCCGACGTCGTCGACCGCATCGTATTTTTGCCACGCATGGCGACGGCCGACTACGTCAATCTGATCGCGCTCGCCGATGTCATGCTTGATACCGTGCACTTCAATGGCATGAATACTTCGCTGGAAGCCTTTGCCGTCGGCACGCCAGTGGTCACCTTGCCCGGTGAATTCCAGCGCGGCCGGTATACCCAGGCGATGTATCGGCGCATGGGACTGGACGATGCCATCTGCCTCGACGCCGTACACTATGTGGCGATGGCGGTGCGGCTCGGCACCGATGTAGGCGCCCGCGCTGAATTGAGCGCACGTATTCTGGCGCACCATCATGTGCTGTATGAGGACATGCAGGTCGTGCATGAATTCGAGCGCTTTTTTCGCTTTGCTGCGGCGCAGTCTGCCGGCTTCGCGCAGCCCATCGACGCCGGGTGCGTCGTCGCAGATCGGGATCAATCCTGACGCCGACGACGCTCGTATCGCGTAAGCCACCGGTGAGCGCACCTTTTCACCCGTTGCTCGATGTGGTTTGGTGTTCGCGGGCGGTCAAGTATGCGGTAGAAGTTCGCCAATGCCCCTGTCGAGTTGGGGCGGCAGCCGCGTCAGCACATCACGCAGATAGGCGTGCGGGTCGTGGCCGTTGGCTTTGGCGGTCTGGATCAAGCTCATGACGTTGGCGGCGCGCTCCGAGTCGAAAGCACTCATCGAGTGCTCGTCATCACACCTTGACTCGGTGACCTTGAGGCCGACAGCGGATCACTTTGGCAGCGAATGCGACGGAGGAGGCTGCGCCTATTCGCAGTGGAACGCGGCTCGCGCGCAGTGCTGACTCGGCGAGCAATCCAGCGCCGTCCTACAGGCTGTAAGCAGCTTTGCGCTTTTCCAGAAATGCACTGAGTCCTTCCTGGCCTTCGGCGGATACGCGCAATCTTGCGATCAGGGCGGCGTTGTCGGCGTCGATGATGCGTTGATCTTCGATGCTGCGGCCTGCAATGCGATCGACCAGATGTTTGCATTCGCCGACTGCGCTCGGGCCATTGGCCAGCAGTGTTTTCAACACACGGTCACAGGTGGCGTCCAGTTGATCAGCAGTGACAACTTCGTGCACGAGGTTGATGCGCAGTGCGTGCGCGGCGTCGAATTGTTCAGCGGTCTGGAACCAGCGGCGCGCCTGCCGTGCGCCGATGGCATCAATGACATACGGTGAGATCACTGCTGGAGCGAGGCCAAGCCTGGCCTCGTTCAGCCCGAAGCGTGCGCTGTCGACGGCGATCGCGATGTCGCAGCACGCGATCAAACCAACGCCGCCACCCAATGCCACACCATTCACACGGGCCAGCGTTGGCTTGGGAAAAAATGCCAGGGTGCGCATGAGTCGGGCCAGTTTTTCGGCGTCGGCGCGGTTGTCCATTTCGCTGGCTGCAGCCATACGCCGCATCCACTGCAGATCGGCGCCGGCCGAAAAAGAGTTGCCTTCGCCGCTCAAGACAATCGCGCGTATCGCATCATCGTGGGCCAACTGTTCGAGCAGGTTGATCAGCGCCGCGATGAGCTGGTCGTCGAACGCATTGTGCACCTCGGCCCGGTTCAATCGGATCTGGGCGATGGCGCCGCTCAGCTGGCAGGTAACAGTAGGCGAGGGTGGATGCATGGTGTGCTTGTGCGCGTCAGTAGTCTGGTCTGCAGTCTACCGGCCTGATCGCGGAATCCAGCCGATTGCCAGGTCGACCCGACGCAGGCAGCGAGCCAGCGCGAAGCAGCAAAACTCACCTATGTAATCTATCAACAATATATTTTAACTATTTGTTTATAAAGAATTGTGTTGTTGGAAAGTGTCCACTCAACAATGCTCCGGACGGCAAATGGCGTATGCGCCGACGCTCGGTGGTGTAGCTGCACTTTCGTCGCGCAGTCCCAGCTGGCAAACACTGATCTGGCAGGG
>JAWXCG010000298.1:0-19734 GCA_034440555.1 Pseudomonadota bacterium | reverse complement strand
GTGGGCCAGTGACCAGGTGACCAGGTCGTCCCAGCGTACGCCGGCATCGGCGCAGACCAAGGCACCTTCGTTGTCGATTGGCGTCTCGGCAATGCGCTGTGCCAGCACGCGCAGCACCAGGCCTTCAAAGTTGCGGGTGAGCAGCACGTTGCTGCCTTCGCCCAGTACCAGCAGCGGCAAACCCGCAAACCGGTCGTCGGCTAGCACATCGGGCAGCGCATCGACATCGCGCACCTGGGCGAGGTAGCGCGCCCGTGCCGACACGCGCAGCGTATTGAGGGTGCGCAAGTCGACGTTTTGCTCGATGCGCACGCCATCAGTTCGCATCGGGTTCACTTCGCATCTGTATCACCTCGCATCTTTATCACCTCGCCGCGAAACGCTCGCCCTGTCCAGCGCGGCGATCGCGGCAACGCTTTCGCCAATCAGGGCCGGACCGCGATAGACCATGCCTGAGTAAAACTGCACCAGGCTCGCGCCGGCTTCGATCTTTGCTGCAGCATCGCGGCCGTTGAGGATTCCACCCACTCCGATAAGTGGAACGCGCCTGCCGAGTCGTTTGCTCATTTCCGCAAGTACCTGTGTGGACTTGGCAAACAGCGGCTTGCCGCTGAGTCCGCCAGATTCTGCACCATGCCGCAGGTGCGTGACTGTGTCGCGATCTATGGTGGTGTTGGTGCAGATCAGGCCATCAACGCGCTCTTCGAGAAATACGCGTGCCATGGCGTCGATCTGGGCGTTGGTCAGATCAGGTGCGATCTTCACCAGGATCGGTATGCGCCTGCCATGACGAGTGGCAAGCTGTTCGCGTTCGCCCAGCAGTGTCGCCAGCAAGCGTCGCAGGCTGTCTTCCGCTTGCAACTCGCGCAGGCCACTGGTGTTGGGCGAGGAAATATTCACGGTCACGTAGCTGGCACGCGCATACACCTTGCGCAGGCAGATCAGGTAATCATCGGCGGCGCGCTCGTTGGGTGTGTCCTTGTTCTTGCCGATATTGATGCCGAGCGGACCGGCAAAACGCGCGCACTCGACATTGCGCACCAGGGCATCGACGCCGCCATTGTTAAAGCCGAGGCGATTGATGATGGCCTGTGCCGCTGGCAGACGAAACATGCGCGGCTTCGGATTGCCCGGCTGCGCCAGCGGCGTGGTGGTGCCCACCTCGATAAAACCAAATCCAAGGGACGCAAGGGCGTCGATATGAGCACCGTCCTTGTCCAGGCCTGCGGCCAGACCCACTGGATTGGGAAAGTCGATACCGAACACGGTTCTGGGCAACGGCGTGATGCGGCTGGCGATCAGCGGGTTCATGCCGATTCGATAAGCCGCTTCGATCGCCTTCAAGCCCAGGCCGTGGGCGGTCTCCGCGTCGAGTGCGAACAAAAAGGGGCGGGCGAATGCGTACATGATCGCGATCGTGCAGAAGGGATGCGGCATTGTCGCGGTTTTCGTCGGTCATTGGCCATGGGCCGGTGGCATTCGTCTGGCGAGTTCCGCGATTCCGGCCGATGCGTCATTGCGGATTCAGAGTGCAGCGGCGAGACTGCGTGCAGCGCAATCCCGGAGAATTTCATGTATCGCTTCTTGTTGTTTGCCCTTGTCACGCTCAGCGCGGTTGGCGCGCTGTGTGCTGAATCACCACCCGCCACGACAGCAAGGACCGATTCAGCGCGTTCGCGGCTCGAAGCATTCTCCAAGGGATTGAACGAGCTCACTGGATCGTTCCAACAGCGCACGGTCGCGCCCGACGGTGCGGTTCAGGAGGATTCGTCGGGCATCCTGGCATTGCGCGCGCCGCGCCAGTTCCGCTGGGAATATGTTGAGCCTTATCCGCAACTGATCGTCGCCGATGGTGACAACGTGTGGATTTACGATGAGGACCTGGAGCAGGTCACCGTGCGCAACCAGTCACAGGAGGAGGCGCAGAGCCCGCTTACCATTTTAATCGATCTGTCACAGCTCGACCGCGACTTCAAAGTCAAATCGCTTCCCGCATCGGGCGGCCTGCTGTGGCTGGAGTTGCAATCGCTGGCCAAGGAACCCGCGTTCAAGACGGTACGCATTGGCCTGGGCGCAAAGAGTCCGGAACAAATGGTCCTGATCGACCTGATTGACAACCGTACCGAGTGGCGTTTCGCTGACTGGAAACGCGATCCAAAACTCGACGACGCCAAATTCAGGTTCACGCCGCCCGCAGGTGTGGATGTGGTGGGCGAGCCGGTGCGCGGGGCCGAGGTTAGGCCATTGCGCTGAAATGCGTGAACGCATGCACATTGAGGTGCGGGCTGGTTAAGGTGCAGAAGGGATGAGTCGAAGCGAGCGTTGAATGTGCGCTGTACTAGGCGCATGTTCCGGCACACTGACGAACTCAAATCGGCTTCTGCCATTATCGCGCCATGCATCAACCTTCGCTGACCTCCGCCATCGATCCTTCCGCTGCGCTGCGACCGCTCGCTGAGCGCATGCGGCCGCGGGTGCTGGATGATTTTGTCGGGCAACAACGTTTGCTTGCGCCGAACACCGCACTGCGGCGGGCAATTGAATCCGGTCGTGTGCACTCGATGATTCTGTGGGGCCCGCCGGGATGTGGCAAGACATCGCTGGCGCGCGTGCTGGCACATTATTCGGATGCCGAGTATGTGGCGCTGTCGGCGGTGCTGACTAATCTGGCCGAGGTGCGAACGGTGCTGGCACAGGCCGCGCTGCAATTTGCGCAGGGCCGTCGTACGGTGCTGTTCGTCGATGAGGTGCATCGTTTCAACAAGGCACAGCAGGATGCGTTCCTGCCGCATATCGAGCGCGGCAGCATTGTCTTTGTCGGCGCTACGACGGAAAACCCCAGTTTCGAGCTGATTTCGGCGCTTTTGTCGCGTTGCCGGGTGCACGTGATGGAGGCGGTTTCGGCCGAGGCCGTGGTCATGGCGCTGCAGCGCGCACTACGTAATGGCGTGCATGGCCTGGGCGAACTGCATTTGACAGTTGCAGACGACACGCTGCAGTCGATTGCACGCGCTGCTGATGGCGACGTGCGCCGCGCCCTGACCTTGCTGGAAATCGCCGCCGAACTGGCCAGTGATGGGCAGATAGATGCCACGGTTCTGGACCAGGTGCTGGCCGATCGTGTGCGCCGTTTCGACAAGGGCGGCGATGTTTTCTACGACCAGATTTCGGCATTGCACAAGTCCGTGCGCAACTCCAATCCCGACGCGGCGTTGTACTGGATCGCGCGCATGTTCGATGGCGGCTGTGATGCGGCCTACCTGGCGCGGCGTCTGACCCGCATGGCGGTGGAGGATATCGGTCTGGCCGATCCATCGGCGCTGGAGCGCACGATCGCGGCATGGAAAGCCTTTGATCGACTGGGCAGTCCCGAAGGCGATCTGGCCTTGGCCTCGATCGCGGTGTACCTCGCCATGGCGCCGAAGAGCAATGCCAGCTATGTGGCGTTCAAGGCGGCGCAACAGGATGTGCGCGAGCACGGATCGTTGCCCGTGCCGATCGCGCTGCGCAATGCACCGACGCGGCTGATGAAATCACTCGGGCATGGTCGCGGTTATCAGTACGACCCGGATGTCGAAGGTGGCGTCGCCTATGATCAGCAATGCTTCCCCGATCAATTGGGCGAGCGCACTTATTATCAGCCGGTGGATGCCGGCATCGAGACGCGGATCAAATCCCGACTCGACGAGATTCGCGCGCTGCGCAAGTCGCGCGGCTGAGGGCGCTGAACATGGGTAACTGGCATCACGTGTTGGCGGTCGCGGTGGGTGGCGCCAGTGGTGCCGTGCTGCGCTTTGCGGTCAACGAGTGGTTTCGGTTGCGTGCCTGGTCCAGCTTGCCGCTGGCCACTTTGACGGTGAATACGATTGGCTGCCTGCTTGCCGGCGCGCTGCTGGTCTGGCTGGAGCAGCGTGGCCCGCAGTCGGCGTTATGGCGCAGCCTGTTGCTGTTCGGGGTGCTGGGCGGGCTGACCACATTCTCCGCCTTGAGCGTGGAATTGCTGCAGTTCCTGCGTGCCGGTCGCACTGATCTGGCGGTCCTGTTTGCCGCCGCCAACCTGTTGCTTGGTCTGGGTGCCGTAGTGCTCGGTTGGTGGCTGGGGCGGATCGCGCTGTCCCAATAGGCGCGCGGCGCATGAGTTTGCCGCGGGCATTGCCAATGGGTCGCTCGACACTTGAGGTTTCCTTGAGTCCGGGGCCGCTTGCTGGTCAACTCAGCGCGCGCACGGTTGCGCTGGGGAGAGAACTGATGAAAGGCATTTTGATCGGAGGGCTACTTGGCGGACTCGTAGTATTTTTCTGGGGCTTTGTGGCGCACACCATGCTGCCGTTAGGCGAGATCGGCATGATTGAGGCGACGCCGGCACAGCAGGACGCGGTGCTGGCCAGTGTCAAAGGCAACTTCGAGGCCGGCGCCGGCGTTTATGTTTTGCCGATGGACATGGCGGCGATGACGGACAAGACCAGGGCCAAGGCATATGGCGAGCGCCTGCGGGCCAATCCCTATGCTTTTGTGGTCTATCAGCCGCAGGGTATGGACACGATGAATAACATGGGCAGCAATCTGGCCATCGAATGGGCCACCAACACTGTGTCTGCGCTGCTGGTTGCGTTTCTGGTGTCCTTCGCTGCCGTCGGCTACGGCAGCAGGGTGCTGCTGGTGCTGGTGACTGGCATTTTCGGTTGGGTCGCCAATGCGGTCCCGATGTGGAACTGGTATCGATTCCCGACAGATTTTACTGTCGCTGCCTTGATCGAACAGGGCGTCGGCTGGCTGTTGGCAGGCCTGGTGGTGGCCTGGGCATTGAAGCGATTCTCGCGTTGATCCGAACCGCTTGACCTGTCGGTTTGTCACGTCGCTTGAGCGGTGAATCGTGCAGCGCCCCGCAATTGGCGCGGGGCGCTCTCGCCGCACTGTGCCAGCATTGTTATGATGCGCGCTGATGTAACCGAAGCGTGGGAGAGATTGCGTGCTGGAACTGCTAGCGGCCGGTGGCAAGGCCATGATTCCGATTGGGTTGGCTGCGGTAATGACCTTGGCCATTGTGCTGGAACGTTTTTGGTCGTTGCGCAGAAAGGAGATTCTGCCGCCGCACCTGACCGCTGAGGTCAAGGCCTGGGCGTTGCAGAACCGTCGTCTCGACGAAAATCACTTGCAAGCGCTTGCCAAGACCTCACCGCTCGGTGAAGTGTTCGCGGCAGCGTTGCGCGTTCGTCACCTGGGTCGCGAGGCCGTTAAAGAACGTGTGGAGGACGCAGGGCGTCACGCCATGCATGGCCTGGAGCGCTTTCTCAATACCTTGGGCACCATTGCCTTGATCGCGCCATTGCTCGGCTTGCTGGGCACTGTGATCGGCTTGATCCGCATGTTTCTGGCGGTGATGACGCACGGTATTGGCGACGCCAACCAGATGGCGGGCGGAATCGGCGAGGCGCTGGTTTGCACTGCATCCGGCTTGGTCGTGGCGATTCCTGCCTACATCATGCATCGCTATTTTCGTGGCAAAGTGGTCAGCCTCGGCGTCGACATGGAGCGCGAAGTCATCGCGCTGGTCGACTCGATGGACGCGGAGCCGCCGGCAGTGGCAGCTGCACGCAGGGCCACGAAGTGAAATTTGCCAAGAGCTCGGCCGGCGACGATTTTGAAATCAGCGTTATTCCGTTGATCGACGTCATGCTGACCCTGCTCATGTTCTTCGTGATGACTGCCACGTTTGAACACCGTTCGCTGATGCGCGTGGCCTTGCCTGAGTCGTCGGCGGAGCCGGTCGCCACCGAGCAGGACGGATTGACGGTGTTGATTGACGCCGAAGGGCGCACCTATATCGGTGCCAATGAAGTGTTGAATCCGAACGTGGATACGATCAAGGAAGCGTTAAGCGCTGCCGCAGGCGAAGACCGGGAACGCCCGGTCAATCTGCGTGCCGACGGCAAGACGCCGCATCAGGCAGTGGTCACCGCGATGGACGCGCTGGGCCAACTCGGATTTTCGCGCCTGTCGATCGCTACGGTGCCTGCCAAGTCCCCGACCGCGAAGCCTGCAGGCGATCGGTGAGCGGGCCGGCACCCGTCACCGGGGCAAGTGACGATTGGATCGCCATCTATCGGCGGTTGTTGCGCTATGTGCGACCGCACTGGCCGATCGCGCTGGTGGCGATGATAGGTATGGTCGGCGAGGCGCTGATGGCGGGCGCTTTTACTGCGCTGATGCGGCCCATGGTCGATGGCACTTTCATCGAGCGTGATCCGGTCATGTTGCGCTGGTTGCCGTTCGCTATCGTGGCTATCTTTCTGGTGCGTGGCATTTCCGGTTTTCTGGCCGATGTCGGTTCGGCGCGGGTCGGCCGCTCCGTGGTAGTCACGCTGCGCACCGAGCTGCTGTCCAAGTATCTGCGCCTGCCGTCTTCCTGGTTCGACCGCGAGTCGACGGCGACGATGGTGTCGCGACTGAACTACAACGCCGAACAGGTGGCGCACGCGGCCAGCGATGCGATAAAGATCATGATGACCGAGGCGCTGACCATTGTCGTGCTGCTCGGTGTGATGTTTTACCAGAGCGCCAAACTCACCTTGACTGTCGCCGTCATGGTGCCGGTGATCGCGGTGATCGTTGCCTTGGTTGGACGTCGCTATCGACGCATCAACGAGAATATCCAACAGGCCTACGGCGCCTTGGCGCATGCGTCCGAGGAAGCGCTGGCCGGTCACGAGGCTGTGAAGATTTTTGGCGGAAGCGAGCAGGAGATCAAGCGATACACCGCGCTGGCGCGCAACAATTTTCGCCTCAATCTCAAGGTCGTCGCTACCCAGGCGGTCAGTTCCGGCGTGGTCCAGGTGCTCGCCGCGATCGCGCTGGCGACCATCGTCTATGTCGCCGGACGCGCAGCGGTCAGCGATGGCATGACCGCCGGCATGTTCATGTCACACATCGGCGCGATGATGGCGATGCTGCCCTCGATCAAACGGGTGACCAATGTGCAGACGGTGACGCAGCGCGGAATCGCTGCCGCCAGCAGTTTGTTTGAAGTGTTCGACGAACCCGAGGAAGTGGACAGCGGCCAGCTCGCTCCGCAGCGGGTGCGCGGCGAAATACGTTTCGAGTCGGTGTCGTTTCGTTACGCGGCGGACAAACCGCAGGTTTTGCACAATGTGAGTATTGACGTGCCGGCTGGAAGTTTGACTGCCATCGTGGGTCGCTCCGGCAGCGGCAAAAGTACACTGCTGCGATTGCTGCCGCGCTTCTATGAACCCATGGCGGGGCGCATCCTGCTCGACGGCGCAGCACTTACTGATTATCGGCTGCAGAGTCTGCGTCAACAGATCGCGGTGGTCAGCCAGAATGTCGTGTTGTTTGATGACACGATCGCGCGCAATATCGCCTATGGCGCATTGTCAGCAGCTACGCCCGCGGAGATCGAAGCGGCGGCAACGGCTGCGAATGCCATGGAGTTCATCAATCTGTTGCCGCAGGGCATGGAATCCCGCATCGGTGATCGCGGCGTGCTGCTCTCGGGTGGTCAGCGACAGCGGCTGGCGATTGCGCGAGCGATTCTGAAGAATGCGCCGGTGCTGATTCTCGATGAGGCTACGTCGGCGCTGGATACTGAATCCGAGCGACTGATCCAGCAGGCGTTGGACCGCATTTTGGTAGGACGTACTGCGCTGGTCATTGCGCATCGGTTGTCGACCATCGAGCATGCCGATCAGGTTGTGGTGCTTGAGGCTGGCCGCGTCGCGGAGACTGGGCGGCATGCCGACATGATCACCCGTGGCGGAGTTTATGCGCAGTTGCATGGGTTGCAATTTCGCGAGATCGAGAACGCATGAACGGTGTGCGCAGCCGCCTGGAGTCATGGTTGTTGGAGCGTTGGTATGGCGGGGCCGTCGTTCCGATCTGGTTGAGCGCATTGGAATCGATTTACGCGCGGGTGTTGGCGTTGCGTCGGCGCCTGTATTCCTGGGGACTGCTGCGCAGCCAGCACGCTTCGGTTCCGGTGGTAGTCGTCGGCAATCTCACTGTGGGCGGCACCGGCAAAACGCCGCTGGTCGCAGCACTCGCGGTTGCACTGCGCGAGCGCGGCTGGCAGCCGGGCGTCCTGTCACGCGGTTATCGCAGCGCGCAACGCGGTGCCGTGCTGGTACCGCCCGCCGCCGCGCCGGAAGAATTCGGTGATGAACCGGTGTGGTTGAGTCGCAGTACCGGAGTGCCCGTCGCCATCGGTCGGCGGCGGTGGCAGGGCGCACTGCTGCTCAGTCAATCGGGATGCGACGTCATTATCAGCGATGACGGATTGCAGCACTGGGCGCTGGCGCGCGACATCGAGATTCTGGTGATCGATGGACTGCGGCGTTTCGGCAATGGTCGCCTGTTGCCGGCCGGACCGTTGCGGGAGCCCGCGAGCCGTGCCGCGCGCGTGGATCTGCGCGTGGTCAATGGTGGCATCGCCGCGGACGGGGAAGTGGCAATGAGCGTTCGCGCTACGCGGATCGTGCGCGTTGGCGATGTCGCGCATGCCCTGAGTCTGGATTCGCTGCGTGGGCAAACTGTTCACGCCGTCGCTGGCATCGGCAATCCGGAACGTTTTTTCGTGATGTTGGAATCGGCGGGGCTGAACGTGCATCGTCATGCTTGGCCGGACCATCATCGATTCAGTGGCGACGAGGTACGTTTCCCGGACGACTTGCTGGTGCTGGTCACCGAAAAAGATGCGGTCAAGGTCGCGCGCTACGCTCATGATCGTCTGTACGCCGTACCTATCGACGTGCAATTACCCGCGGCGTGCATCGCCCAACTGCATGCGCAACTTTGCCAAATGCGCAGTGCCAGCGCCTGCTCCTGATTGATCGCGGCCAAGGAACCGGAACCCGTAGATGACTACTGAATTCGTTGTCGCGATCCCGACGCGCATGGCGTCCACACGACTCCCCGGTAAACCGCTGCGCGAAATTGCTGGCCGCCCGATGATTGCGCATGTGATCGAACGTGCGCTGCACGCCGGTGCGCGTGAGGTAGTGGTGGCAACCGATGATGAGCGCATTGCCGAGGTCGCGCGGCGCGCTTGTGCGCAGGTGTGCATGACGCGCACCGATCATGTTTCTGGCACCGATCGACTGGCAGAAGTTGCGACCCGGCTGCGCTGGCCGGATGAGCTGATCGTGGTCAATCTGCAAGGCGACGAACCGCTGGCCCCGCCGCGAGGTATCAGCGCTGTGGCGCAACTGTTGGCGCAATCTGCAACCCCGATGGCGACGCTTTGCACAGTGCTGCGCGACGCCGAAGAATTGCACTCGCCGGCTTGCGTGAAAATCGTTTTGGACGCGGCAGGTCACGCGCTGTATTTCAGTCGCGCGCCGATTCCGTTTGCCCGAGATGCCTTTGCGGCCAATCCCGCGTCACTGCCGGAGGGCGTTGAGTTTCTGCGCCATATTGGAATTTACGCCTATCGCGCCGGGTTCCTGCGCGCGTTTGCGGCGCTGCCGCCAGGCCGCCTGGAAATAATCGAATCGCTGGAGCAACTGCGCGCTCTGGAAGCAGGGCACGCCATTGCCGTCGCCGTCAGTCCGGAGCCATTTCCCGCCGGCGTGGACACCGAGGCCGATCTGCAGCGTGTGGAAGCCTGGTTGCAGAATGGACAACGTTGATCTTGGTGCACGGCAGTACCGTGACTTCTGGCATGGCTTGACGAAGTCCGGGCAGATGCCTAATTGTATTGAGCTGCTATCCCCGCGCATTGGCGCATTCCTTCAGCTGTCTGGAGTCTTCATGTCCATTAAACCGCTCAGTTTGTCCATTATGTTGGTGATGATTGCTGCGTGCTCAAAAACACCTGAGACACCCGCACCGGTCACTGCCCCGGTCGTCGCGCCAGTGGTTGCTGAACCTGTCATCGCAACTTCTCCGATCGACGATGCGGTCGCCGGCGCCTGGCGCAGCGAAGACGATCGCAGTCGTGATGCGTTTCGTCACCCGGCCGCAGCGTTGGAATTCTGGGGGTTGGCACCGGGCATGACTGTGCTCGAAGTGCAACCTGGCGCTGGCTGGTGGACCGAGATTCTGGCGTCGTATGCCAAGGCAAACGGTGGCCAGTTCTATGTCACTGCGGCCGATCTGGATAATCCCGAGCTGTCGGCCGAAGGGCGCAAAGCGCGAGAGGAATTTGCAGCGCGTTTTGCCGCCAAGCCGGAAATCTACGGCAACGTAAACCTGGTAAATTTTGGCGCGAAATCGGCGCCGTTGCCGGCGGCTACATTCGATTTCATTCTGACCGCCCGCTCCACCCATGGCTGGGTCAATGGTGGCGTTGCCGACAAGATGTTTGCCGATTTCTTTCAGGCATTGAAGCCTGGTGGCATCCTGGCCCTGGAGCAGCATCGTGCGAACGAAGGCACCGATCCCGCCAACGAGGTAACCGGCACATCAAGTGGTTACGTGATGCAGTCAGCCGTTGTGGCGTTGGCAGAGAAGGCGGGATTCAAACTCGAAGCGAGCTCGGAGCTCAATGCCAATTCGGCCGATACCAAGGACCATCCGTTTGGTGTGTGGACCTTGCCGCCGGTCGCACGCACTCGTCCGTACAGCGAAGGGGCAGATGCGCACGACGATAAATTCGATCGCAGCAAGTACCACGCGATTGGTGAGTCGGACCGCATGACACTGAAATTCCGCAAGCCGTAAGCGCGTCTATCGGCGGGTCCGCGCGGAGGCTTTTCTCAACTCCGCGCGCCACAAGAGCGTCCGACCACAGGTCGGGCGCACCGAGTCGCGTCCGCGGCAGATACCAAGACCCGGAACGCAGGGGCGGCATTCGTGGTTCGCAAACAACCTCACTTTGTCGCGCGTACTCCTCATCCTGACCCTCTTCCGTATGTGGGAGAGGGTCAGGGTGAGGAATACGCGCGTTAGACTTGGCCATGTGCGGCCGAGACGCAGCTTTCTACACCTGGCGCGAGATCCATGCGTTTTCGCAGCCGTTGGTGCTGACCACGCCGATGGACGACCCCGAGCCGCGGTTCAATCGTGCGCCTACTCAGCAAGGCTGGGTATTGCTGCCAGATGCGTCGGAGCACGGAGCGGCTACGCACGCGGCGATGGCCGTGTCGATGCGTTGGGGGCTGATCCCGTTCTGGGCCAGGGACATGAAGGTCGCCTACTCAACGATCAATGCGCGCGTGGAGTCGGCGAGTGCCAAGCCCGCATTTCGCGATGCCTGGAAGCGGCGGCGTTGCCTGGTGCCGGCGTCGGGCTACTACGAGTGGCGCGTGCTGGCCGACGGCAAAACCAAGCAGCCGTACTTTGTACATGCCGCCGATGCGCCGGTGCTGATGTTTGCCGGACTCTGGGATCGCTGGCAGGGCGCTGCTACCGAGGCGATTCAGAGTTACAGCATCGTCACCATGCCCGCCGCTGGCGTGATCGCCGAGATCCACGATCGTATGCCGCTGATCCTGCCGTCATCGCTTTTGCGCGATTGGATCTACGGCAGCGCCGATGATGCCGCTGGCATCGCGCTTGCCGCGCCGGTTCCGTTGCTGGCGTTCCATGCCGTGCCCAACGCGGTGGGCAACGTACGCAATCAAGGGCCCGGGTTGATCGAGGATTTGGCTGCGGGTTAGTTGTGCATCGTCATGAAGATAGCGTGTCCCGGTTGGACAGCACCGCAGCGAATCGTGGTCGGCGCGGATAGCCTGGCAACCAATGTGTCTCACCAGACAGACGTATTCGGGCGCCACGCAGATAGTGTGCGTCCCCACGCCGAACGGACGCACACGTCATGAATTATGTCGCTACCAAAGACAAGACCAAAATCTACGTGAAGGATTGGGGCACTGGCACACCGGTAATCCTGATCCACGGCTGGCCACTGTCGGCGGACAGTTGGGACGACCAGGCGATGGCAATTGCCAATGCCGGGCATCGCGCGATTGCTTACGACCGGCGCGGTTTTGGGCGCTCGTCGCAACCGTGGAGTGGCTACGACTACGACACGCTTTCCGATGATCTGGCGGCAGTTATCGAACAAACCGGCGCGCAAGATGCGGTATTAGTCGGTTTCTCGATGGGCGGCGGCGAAGTGGCGCGCTACATGTCGCGTCATGGCGGCAAGTCGGTATCCAAGGCGGTGCTGGTGTCATCGGTGCTGCCGTATCGATTGAAGACTCGAGACAACCCGATCGGTACCGAGCAAGCCGCGTTCGACAAGACGGCGCTGGCCATCAACGAGGATCGCGCGAAGTTCCTCGCGGGTTTCTTCAAGGATTTTTTCGGTGTCGGCATGATCTCCCAGCTGGTCAGCGACGAACTGCTGGAGTGGGCGCGCAGCGTGGCCATGCAGGCTGGCCTCAAAGCCACACTCGAATGCGTAAAATCTTTTTCGTCGACCGATTTTCGCGGTGATCTTGCGGCGTTCAAAGTGCCGACGCTGATCATCCACGGCACCGAAGACAAGACCGTACCCATCGACGCTTCAGCTCGTGTGGCGGTGCAGGGCATCGCGCAATGTGAGTTGATCGAATACGACGGCGCGCCGCATGGTTTGTTTGCCACGCACAAGGAACGGCTGACCAAGGATCTGCTGGATTTCATCGGCTGACCCACGCACGCTGGATTGCGCCAATACCTGGGCTCAGAAGCGGCGCAGCGCCGTGATGTGATGGGCTTCTGGCTATCACACTACTGTCACCATGCTGAAATAGGGTGGCGGGCATGAATATCCTCATGCTGTCGGATGTTTACTTCCCGCGGGTCAACGGGGTCTCCACGTCGATCCGCACTTTCGCCGAGGTGCTCACGCGCCAAGGCCACCGCGCCACCATCGTTGCGCCCGACTATGGCGCGAACAGCGGCCAAGTCGAATCCGATGCGGTCGCTCCTTACGAAGTGTTGCGTCTGCCGGCGCGGGTGATCTTTTTCGATCCGGAGGATCGACTGATCCGCGCGTCCGCTGTAGGCACGCTGCTACCGCAGCTGGCAGCGCGGCACTGGGACGTCATCCATATCCATACGCCGTTTCGCGCGCACCAACTGGGCGTGCGTCTGGCGAAGCTGACTGGACGGCCGACAGTGGAGACCTATCACACGTATTTCGAGGAATATGTCGGCCACTATCTGCCGTGGTTGCCCAAGACGCTGTCGCGCCTGTTCGCGCGCCGCGCTTCGCGTTACCTGTGTCACGGCGTCGATCATCTGATCGTGCCCAGCGAGCAGATGGTGAAGGTGCTCGATCGCTATGGCGTGCGCACGCCGTCGACGGTGCTGCCCACAGGAATCGACTTGACCGAGTTCGTTGGTGGTGATGGTGTTCGCTTTCGGCGGCAGCATGACATTTCGTTGACGCAGCCGATTCTGGTGACAGTGAGTCGACTGGCGATGGAAAAGAACATTGCCTTTCTACTACAAGTCGTCGCGCGACTGACCCAGGAATTTCCAAGCTTGCTGTTTGTGGTTGCCGGCGAGGGACCGGATGCACCAAGGTTGAAAAAACTCACGGCAAGTTTGGGCCTGCATCGACACGTAAAATTCTTCGGCAATCTGGACCGACGCACTGCATTGCTTGATTGCTACCGCGCCGGTGACGTTTTCGTGTTTGCCTCACCCACCGAAACCCAGGGGCTGGTGTTGACTGAAGCCATGGCTCTGGGTGTTCCGATTGTTTCGACTGCGGTCATGGGCACCGCCACCGTACTGCGCGACGCACGCAGCGCACGCATCAGCGCGCAGAATGCAGAAGAATTCGCCGGGCACGTCGCGCACTTGCTACGCACACCGGAAGATCGCGCTGCGCATTCGGCAGCCGGGCGCGGCGATGCCATGGCCTGGAGCACCGATGCCTTGATGCATCGCGTGGTGGCCCTGTACGCGCAGCTTGGGTGTTGCGATGAAGCGGCCGGTTCCGGCGATCCTGTTGTCGGATGAACCCGGCAAATCAAGGGACGTGGCCGTCGGCGCGAACCCGGCCGCGACGGACATTGCCGCACTCGTGCCGCGTGCAGAGGATTGTCGTGGGGGTCAACCAGCAGTATCCATCTCTTAGAGTAGGTCTGAATAAGTCACCACTTCGTCTTCGCCGCACTGCTTATTGCTTTCCAAACCTCCGCTCTCAACAGCGCAGCTGGTCAACCTGCGTTTTTTTGTCCCCTGACTCAGGGGGCTATCGCGGCTCCGGACTTGTTCAGAGGTTCCTTAGTCGTCAGCGCATCAGACAGATTGACGGCGCAATTGCAGCGGCGTAGTCTGCGTTCATTCGTCCCGGGGGACGAATGGTATGCGGTGTTGGGATTGGGGACTATCGGCGGCGTGCAAGTTGATTTCTGCTGCTGATGCCCGGAGACCTACGCCCGGTTTAAGGTGATGTCCTTGACCACTATTGGAGCGTGCCCCGTGAACGAGTCCCAGCCTCCGGCTTTTCCCTGCGCCTGTGGTGTTGTGCAACCAGCCAACGCCCACATCGATGCGCACCGTCGCCCACGTTGGCGACTGATACCGCCGCGCATTCAAACCCAAGCGTAAGCCATCGATCTCAGTGTTGTTGCGGCGTCGTGGCTGAGTTCTGGCCGCGGTGCGGCGCTGGCACAGCGAACGAAAAATATCTCCGTGCAACTCCAGGAGTTCGACCATGATACGACCCTACTTGAGTGAGGGCGCACTGCGTCCATTCGCGACTTTCTTCGCGTCGATAGTATTTTCCGTGTTGATCCTGTGCCCAGTAGCGGCCCGCGCCGAAGTTTGCTGGGCGTACACTGATGGGGAACCCGCCAAGGTGCCATTGAAATGCGTGCAGATGGGCAACCCGGCGCTGTCATGCTCGTGGAATCCGAGCTGCAATCTCGATTCGAATCCCAGCGACTGCTGCATGACGGTGCCGGCCAACCCGGGCGTTACTCAAACCATCGGCGAGATGCATGTCACCTGGCACAACTGTCTGGGCAATTTCCTTCCGACGAACGCGATCCCGCCACCGCCCAATCGCGGCCTGCGCTGGTTTGGATTCCATCGTCAGTTCGAGTCGGACTTCAACGTTTATCGCGAGGGGCTTGGGCTCGACAAAATTGATTCGCTGGAATGGTGCCCGGGCATGAACATGCCCTATGGACACTCCGGCGCCACCCTACTGCCGGGCGCTCATCCTCTGGGCTGCGGCACCGGAATCAATCGACCCGACAACCGTGACTGCGATGGATGCGAATCGTTTCGCCGCTGCCTGTACCTCAATGGCGCCGGTCCGGTGACATGTCCCGCGCCGGCGGCGCCGGTGTGCTCGGTCACCACGCAGGCTGGCACCGTGACCTTTCCCTACACGTCACTGGATCAGTTCAAGAACGCCGACGAGATTGCCACCATTCTCGACGCGTATTTTCATGGCGATATGCATGGTGCGGTCGCCGACGCCGACGGCGACGGTTACAACGCTGATTGCGCAGACCCGAGCTGCTCTCCGCGCGACCCGATGTTCTGGCGGCTGCACAAGGCACTCGACGATGTCATGCGCGCTTGGCAAAACCTCAAGGCAGTGGACGTGACCCTGGTGATTGATCGCTCCGGCAGCATGTCGGCGGCATCGGGTACCGGTGTGGGGACGCGCCTGCAAAACGCAGTGGAAGCGGCGGATATGTTCGCCGATTTGCTCGAGGATGGCCGCGCCGATGGTGCCACCAATCGCATCGGCATCGTCTCCTATTCCAACAACGCGTCCAACGCCGCGTTGAACCTGCCGCTGCAGAATGTCACCTCCACACTGCGCGCTGCGGGTGGCCCATTCGCCAACACGCTGGCGGCGCTCACGCCCAACGGTGGTACCTCGATCGGCAGCGGTGTCGTTGGCGCGATCAATCAGCTATGCCCCGGCGGCTCCTGCGCAAATCATATTCCGGCCGCAGGCGAGAATGAGCGCAAGGCCATCTTGCTGCTCACCGACGGCAAGGAAAATATCGCACCTTGCCTGAGCGCAGGCTGCCAGGGCGGCTCCGGTGCAGAAATCGATTACACCACACTGGACTTGACCCACGCCTGTGCAGTCGGTCTGGGTAATGCCGCCTCGATCAATGGCGAACTGCTCACCGTGTTCACCGAACGTCAGGGCGGCATCTACCTCAACAATACCGACGCCACCGGCAGCGACCTCAAGGATTTCTTCACCAAATGTTTCGCGCAACTTGCTGATGAATTCATCGGGCTCGATCCATCCGGCACCATCGCCGCGAACGCATCCGCCGGGCCGATCGTTCCGTACGAATCCTGCGACGACAACCGCATTACCTTTACCGCAGGCTGGAACCGCAGCGCGCTGCCGGGTGATCGACTGAACCTGTTGGTTACCTCGCCCGATGGCGATGCGTGGGTGCCCGCATCGAATTTTGGCGAGATGTCGACCGAGCGCAGCTGGGCGTTCAAGCGCAGCCCGCTGCCCTATCGCGGGCAGTCGCACGGAGTCTGGAACATGCAGTTGCTGCGACCGCAGCAGGCGTTCGTCAACGGATTCACCACCGATAGTTTTATCGACAGCAAGCAGGGTGCGCGTATCGTGCGGCGTCAAATCCAGCGCCTGTGTCCGATCAACAAAGACGGCAAAAAATCCTGTGACCGCGTGCTCTATTTCGAAGACGGGACGCGTGGCACCTCGGCTTACGCATCGGCGCTCAAGGCTGAAAAAGGAACCACCGTCGGCAATATCAAGTCGATCACCGTCGCCGCCGACATGGAGCAGGCGCTGCGCCGCGAGCGTTGGGACATGATCGTGTATGCGCGTCAGGCCGGCCCCGACCAGCAGGAGACCTACGACCGCACCTTGGCCAAGCAAATATGCGGTGGCACCCGCGCCATCATCACCGACACACGCAGTGTGCGCGAAGCCGCGTCGATTCTGCGTTGCGCCGGTGCGGTACGCGACAAGGTCATCAACCAGGAAAAAATCGAGGGAGCCGCACATTTTCTGGCCGAACAAGTGAATTTGCGCGATCCCGGCTATCCGGTTTTTTCCTACGGGTTGCAATCGATCAGTAGGGAAGTGGGCGTCGCCGCACTGGATGCTGTGTTTCCACAACGTGATCGGCCATCCGGTGCGATCGTGGAAAAAGCGTTGCGTGGCGGCACCATCAACTGGCACAAGAACGTGCTGGTCACCGGCCTGTCGCAACTCACCGCCTTTGCACCGCGCACATTGCAGAAAACGGGCGAGCCGATGAAAGCCGGCGTGCGCATTCTGCCGTCGTCGCAACGCGAGGGCGGGTATCCAGGCTCGAAGATGACGGTGGAAATCGAACGGCCCACCAGGGGCCTGGGTAGCCTGGTCAAACGCACCGAGCGCTCCGGATCGGTGAAGGCAGACCCAGTGAGTTCGCTGGAGCTGCAACTCGACAAGATCGTCATTCCAACCAAACGCGATGTCTATGAACTGAACGATCAGGGCCGGGACGGCGACGTGCATGCATTCAACGGAACCTTCAGCGCCGACCTGCCGATCAGCGCCGCGGTCGATGGCATGTACACCTATCACTATCGTTTCGACTATCCCGCCGGCAGTTGCCGCGCGCATCGCGAACTGAAGCAGACGTTGTTTGTCGATCTCAAGGTCAGCCCGAAGGACTCGCCACTCGAAATCGGTACACCCAGGCCCGTCGACGGCGGCAAGCTCTATCCGATCAGCATTGTGCCGCGTGATGCACTCGGCAACGTGGTTGGCCCCGGTCGCTCGCCCAAGCCCGTCTGCGCCAAACCGTGCAGCTGCGACAACTCCGGTGTGATCGATCAGAACAACGGCGCCTACACGATTTCGCTCAAGGTGCCGGCGACGGTCGAGCCAACGAGTTGCGTGGTCGAGGCGTTTGGAACGCGATTTGCGTTGGGCAAGCCGCGTCGCAATGCGGTCGGTGGGGGCACATCACCATGAATGCTGATGCACCCCTTCGGAAAGGAGCCAACGCATCGTGAAAAGCCTTGCATCGCGCACGTTGAAAATTCTTCTAGCGTGGCTATGTGTCGGGTCGAACGTGTTTGCTGAAGTCTCCGAGAAACAGGTGGGCGCAGCACAGGCTGCGCTCACCAGCGAGGGCACGTTCTACGTGACCTGGACCAGCGATCCCGATCCGATTCCGCTCAACGAGATGTTCGAGATCCACTTCAAAGTGTTCCGTGCGGATGACCACGAGACGCTGGTCTCCAACGCCATGGTGACCGCCAGCGCCTGGATGCCGCTGCACAAACACAGCACCACGTTGCAACCACAAGTGGAGTCGCACGGCGATGGCACCGCCACCGCGCGCGGGTTTTTGCTGCATATGCAAGGCGCATGGGAGTTGCGCGTGGGCGTGGCGTCGGACGGCCAGATGGAGCGCGCAAATTTCGCCATCGACCTTGAGCCATGAGCCGGCAAGGGCAGGGTGGCGCGAACTTCGCAACGTGCGCAGCGCTGTCGCTGGTCGTATTGTTCGCCGCAGCGCCGTACACGTCCGCGCAAAATGAAGCTACCAGCGCGAACGAACTGCGCGAGCGCGAATTGCGCAGCATTCTGCGTCTGTCGCCATTGCTGCCACCCCCACCCGATCCGAGTAACGCCTACGCTGATAACGCAGATGCGGCTAGTTTCGGTAAGCGCTTGTTCTTCGACAAACGCCTATCAGCCAGCGGTGAGATGTCCTGCGCCACCTGCCACGCTCCGGCGCTGGCATGGCGCAGCGGCGATCGCGTCGTCGATGTCGAAAGTCTATTCCCGAAGAACGCGCCCAGCCTGCGCAACAGCGCCTACAACCGCTGGTTCTACTGGGACGGCCGCGCCGACTCCGCCTGGTCACAGGCATTGGGGCCGTTGGAGAATGAGCGAGAAATGGCCAGCAGTCGCTTGGCCTTGCTGCATCGCATTCGCCTCGACCCAACACTGCGCGGCGCATACAGCAAAGTATTCGGCGCATTTCCACCCGCTGTCGATGATCCCAAACGCTTTCCACCGGCCGCGCGACCGGTCGATGATGAGCCCGAGCATCCGCTGCAACGCGCCTGGGCCTCGATGACCGATGACGATCGTCATGCCGCCAATGTCGTCTTCAGCAATATCGGCAAAGCCATCGCCGCATTCGAACGCGGCATCGTCGTCGGTGAAACCGCATTCGATCAATTCGTCGCGCGCCTGCGGCAAGGCGATGACACCCCGAGCAAGGCGTTCTCTGCATCGGCACTGCGCGGCTTGAAATTGTTCGTCGGCCGCGGCGACTGCACCCTCTGCCACAGCGGCAGCAACATCAGTGATGGTGAATTCCACGACGTTGGCATTGCACTCGGTGCCCACTATCGCGTCGATCCCGGCCGACACCGCGGCGTACTCACCCTGTTGCAAAGCCCCTTCACCCGCACCGGCGAATATGCCGACGCAGTAACCGATTCCGCACCCGTCCAATTTCTCGACGCACAAACCCATCAACTCGGTCAATTCAAAACCCCAACCCTACGCGGCGTCGCCGACACCGCCCCCTATATGCACGACGGCCGCTTCGACACCCTCGAACAAGTCGTGCGCTTTTACTCCACGCGCGACGGTGCCAGCCCACTCGGACATCCCAGCACGTTGTTGCAACCGTTGAATCTGAGTGAAACCGAGATCGGAGATCTGGTGGCGTTCTTGAGGGCGTTGGGTGCGAGGGATGGGAACGCGCGTTAGGGAACCTCTGAACAAGTCCGGAGCCGCGATAGCCCCCTGAGTCAGGGGGCGAAAAACCGCAGGTTTTGACCAGCTCCGCTGTTGAGAGCGGG
>JAWXCG010000297.1:0-9076 GCA_034440555.1 Pseudomonadota bacterium | reverse complement strand
TCGCGCGCGCGCGCGCGAACCCATCGAAATCCGCTCGCAAGAAAGCACGCGTCAATTCACGCGCGCGATCAGAACGGAAATTCATGAACACCACGACGTCGCCGTCTTCGATCCGTTTACCGCCAGCGATGACCGTCGGCTTGACGAATTCATCGTTTTCGCCGCGCGCATAGGCAGCGTCCAGCGCCTGCAACGCGCTTTGCGCACTGAATTCTGCGTTCGCTTCGGTGATCGCGCGATACGCAGGCTCAACCCGTTCCCAGCGGTTGTCGCGGTCCATGGCGTAGTAGCGACCGGTAACGGTGGCGATGCGAACCCGTGGATCGGATGCGGCAATCGCCTGTAGCTGCGCCAGTGAATCGCGTGCGCTGCGCGGTGGGGTGTCGCGGCCATCGAGAAACGCATGCACTGCGATCGTGCCGACGTCAGCGTTCAGCGCTGCGCGAATCAGCGCGAAAATATGTGTTTCATGGCTATGCACGCCGCCGGGTGACAATAATCCGAATACATGCAGCGTGGCGCCGCCGTGGCTCTTGCTGATCGCCAATTGCAGTGCCGGATTTTGCGCAAAGCGACCCTGCTTGATGTCTTCTTCGATCCGGGTAAGGTCCTGATAGACAATGCGACCCGCGCCGATGTTCATGTGGCCCACTTCGGAATTGCCCATCTGGCCGTCGGGTAAACCGACTCGCAAACCATGCGTATCGATCAGTGTGTGCGGGCACTCGGCAAGCATGCGCCTCCAATTGGGGCAGTGCGCGTGCGCGATGGCATTGTCGGCGGTTTCGACGCGATGGCCCCAGCCGTCGAGAATCAGCAATAAAACCGGCTTGGGTACTATCACGTTGGCGTTCCAGTGGCCTTGGCAGTGCTGCAGCATACAAAAAACCTGCGCGTGCACAGCTCGGTTGTGGCGACTGGGCAGAGCAATCAGAAAATAGGCCGAAAGTCACCTAAACCACACGGTGGGCAGCTGCATCTTATCCGCTACAACCCCCATTGGAGATTCCCATGCGTTTGCGTAGTGCAGCCCTTCCGTTTGCTTTCGTCCTGATTATTGCGTCTTCCGCTTCCGCTGGCGACGACGTCCAGGACGGTGGTGACATCAGCCGCGTGAATAAAAGCATCAGCATCCCCGCAGGTTCCCGCGCAGGCGAGCTGGACACGGTCAACGGCTCGATTTCGATCGGTGCCGACGCAGTGATCGAAAATGCCGAGACCGTCAACGGATCGGTGCGCGTGGCCGATGGCGTTCGTGCGCAGTCGCTAGGCACTGTGAACGGCAGTATCAGCGTTGGATCGCGCGCCTCGATCAGCGAACAGGTTGAGACCGTGAACGGCTCGGTGACGCTGGCGGAAGATGCCGAAGTCCTCGGCAACGCCGAGACCGTGAACGGCAGTCTTAAGCTGGCTGCGCGCGCCCACGTCGGCGGACAGCTCGTCACCCACAACGGCGATATCACCCTGGGAGATGGCGCGCGCGTAGACGGCGGTATTCTGGTCAAGAAGGTGCGTATGAGTTGGTGGGGCGGCGGCAACCAACGCATTCCGGTGATCACCATCGGTCCGCGTGCCCACGTCGGCGGCGAGTTGGTGTTCGAGCGTGAGGTGAGGCTGAGTGTGCACCAGACGGCCAGGATCGGCAACGTGACCGGCGCCACCGTCAAGCGGTTTGGCGGCGAGATGCAGGTAGAGAAGTAGGCGTGACGGCAATTGTGGGATTGGCATGTGTGGGAGCGGCTGTGTGGGAGCGGCGTAAGCCGCGAAGCTCTTGTTTAGAGTGCGGTGCTCTAGACCAAGGGCTTTGCGGCCTACGCCGCCCCCACTAGAAGCCGCTCCCATTTGAGCCGCTTCTGCGAAAGGTGTTTCCAAGCGATGTACACCGATGGAATGTTCATGAACTCGTGGATGCCGTGCTCCGCGAGTTCGCGTCCGTAGCCTGAAGATTTGGTGCCACCAAAAGGCAGGCGTGCATCGCTGCGCAGCTGCGCGTTGACGAAGCACGCACCCACTTGAAGCCGTCGCGCCATCGACTCACCGCGAAGCTCCAAACCAGTTCGAACTATTTTTCTTTCGCGGCAAGTTGCATGTCGCGTTTGCGACGTTTTTCCTCGCGCTGCATCAGCCACCAGGCGAAGAATGCGGCAATGGCCACAATGCCGATCATGATCGTCGCCAAAGCGTTGATCTTGGGATTCATGCCCAGACGCACAGAAGAAAACACTTTCATCGGCAGGGTGGTGGAGTTGGGCCCGGCGACAAAGCTGGAAATCACCACATCGTCCAGCGATAGCGTGAATGCGAGCAACCAGCCCGACACCAGCGCCGGCGCAATGATCGGCAGCGTGATAAGGAAAAACACCTTGATGCGATTGGCGCCGAGGTCCATCGCCGCCTCTTCCAGCGATTTGTCGAGTTCGGCCAGACGTGAAGACACGACGACGGTCACAAATGCCAGAGTGAAGGTCACGTGCGCGATCCAGATCGAGGTTATGCCCTTGGGCGCCAGCCCGACCAGCTCACCGAGCGAAACGAACATCAACAAGATTGACAGGCCGATGATGACCTCGGGCATGACCAGCGGCGCGGTGATCAACGCGCCGAACAGGGTCTTCCCCGGAAATTTCGCCATTCGCGTCATCGCAAGGGCGGCCATGGTGCCAAGCACAACTGCGGCCGTAGCAGTGAGGAAGGCGATTTTTACGCTGATCCATGCCGCGCCAAGCATCTGCCGATCGCGCATCAATTCGCCATACCACTTGAACGAAAATCCCTGCCAAACGGTGGCCAGTTTGCCCGCGTTGAATGAGTACACCATGACGATAACGATCGGTATGTAAAGGAACGCGAATCCCAGTCCAAGCACCACCCAGGTCGTCCAGCGCTTGTTGCCCGCACTCATGTGAGGCTCCCTTCCATCTCACGCTGCTGAACGCGGTTGAAGATCAGGATCGGGATCATCAACATGATCAGCATCACAATCGCCACGGCCGAGGCCGCTGGCCAATCGCGATTGTTGAAGAACTCGCCCCAGAGTACGCGGCCGATCATCAGTGTGTCCGGCCCACCGAGCATTTCCGGAATGACGAACTCGCCGACCGCCGGAATCATCACCAGCATGCAGCCGGCGATGATTCCTGCCTTGGACAGCGGCAAGGTAATTTTGAGGAATGCCTGCCAAGGTTTGGCGCCCAGGTCATACGCCGCTTCGAGCAGGCGGTTATCGTGCTTGACCAGGTTGGTGTACAGCGGCAACACCATGAACGGCAGATAGCAGTAGACAATGCCGATATAGGCGGCGGTCGGCGTGTACAGGATCTTGATCGGCTCGTCGATGACTCCGATGCCGATCAACAAGTTATTGAGCAAGCCGTTATTTTTGAGAATACCGACCCAGGCGTAGACTCGAATGAGGAATGAGGTCCACGAAGGCAGGATCACCAGCATCAGTGCAATATTGCGCGATGACGGGGGCATGCGCGCGATCACGTAAGCGATCGGATAGCTGATCAACAGCGCCAGAATAGTCGAAATCCCCGCAATCTTGATCGAGCTCCAATAGGCCAGCATGTATTGCGAATCCGCAACCAGGGCCAGATAGTTGGTCAGATTAAGTTTCAATGTAACCGCGCTGTCGACGAACTCCAGAACCGGCGTGTACGGCGGCATCGCGATCGCGAGCGTCGAAAATGAAATCTTCAATACGATCAGGAACGGGATCGCGAAGAACAACAGCAACCACAGGTAGGGCACCGAAATTACCGCCCAGCGCGGATGCGGCAGCAGCCTTCTCAGCACGGCGATGTTCATGAGTTCAACACCACGCCGGCGTTGTCGCCCCAGGACACCCAGACCTTGTCATTCCAGGTCAGTCCTTCACTTGCCCAGCGTTGCAGGTTGGCGAAATTGGCCATGAACTTCATGCCGCTGGCGAGGCGCACGTGATAGACCGAGTGGCTACCGAAGTAGGCAATGTCTTCGATCACACCCTGCGCCTTGTTGTACGGCTGCGCCGGTTCCTCCTTGCCAATCGTCAGTTTTTCCGGCCGCACGCCGAACGAAACTTCCTGGCCTTCGAATCCGGAAATTCCATGCCCGATGTGGATCACATGCTCCAGCTGCGGTGAGCGGATGGTGACGTAATCGGCCATGTCCTCTTCGATTTTGCCGTGGATCATGTTTACCGAACCAATGAACTCCGCGGCAAAGCGACTCGTGGGTTGCTCATAGATCTCATCAGGCGTGCCGATCTGGCGAATGCGCCCGGATTCCATCAACGCGATGCGATGCGCCATGGTCATTGCTTCTTCCTGATCGTGGGTCACCATGACGCAGGTCACGCCCTGCTTCTCGATGATGTTGACCAGTTCCAGTTGCATCTGCGAGCGCAGTTTCTTGTCGAGTGCGCCCATCGGCTCATCAAGCAACAGCAGTTTGGGGTCCTTGGCCAGCGACCGTGCCAGCGCCACGCGTTGCTGCTGACCACCGGAAAGCTGGTGTGGTTTGCGCTTGGCAAGTTTGCCGAGCTGCACCAGTGTCAGCATGTCGTCGACGCGTTTGCGGATCGCATCTCGCGGCAGACCATCCATCTTCAGTCCGAAGGCGATGTTCTGTTCCACGGTCATGTGTGGAAACAACGCGTAAGACTGGAACATCATGTTGATCGGGCGTTCGTACGGCGGTAGATCGTTCATCTCCTGGCCGTCGAGATAAATCTTGCCGGCGGTGGGCTTTTCGAACCCGCCCAGGCAGCGCAACAAGGTCGACTTGCCGCAACCTGAACCACCGAGCAGCGCGAAGATTTCGCCCCTTCGAATAGTGAGCGTGGTGTCGTCGACGGCGACGAAACCATCAAACTCCTTGCGCACATCAACGATACGCAGATAGTTCTCGACCCCGACCTTGTCTGCTCCGGACTTGTCTGCTCCAGACTTGTCCGTACGCGTCGGGTCTTTGCTGCCGTTGGAAAGTTCCGCTGCCATGGCTGTTTCCAATTCCGCATAGGGTGGGCCCTGGCCCACCGATGATGATCTGTGTGACATGGTGGGCCAGGGCCCACCCGATGCTTGACTTGCCGAGCTTTCCTTGTCGAACCCTACTTGTCGAACCCTACTTGTCGAACCCTACTTGCCGGGCATCACTTGCCGGTTTTCAGCTCGGTCCAGATTCGGGTGAATTGGCGATCCACCTCAGGCGGGATGATGGCGAAGGTGAACAGCTTGGCTTGCACCTCAGGCGGCGGAAAGATGGTCGGGTCACCAACAATTGCCTGATCCATCAGTGGCCACGATTCGGGAATGGCATTGGGGTAGCTGATGAAGTCGGAGTTCTTGGCCATCACTACCGGGTCGAGCAAGTTGTTGATAAAGGCGTAGGCGGCGTCGACATTCTTGGCGCCTTTAGGAATCGCCAACATGTCAAACCACTGCGGCGCACCTTCCCTGGGAATCGAGAAGGCGATGTTGACGCCATTGCCCGCTTCGGCGGCGCGATCACGCGCCTGGATAATGTCACCAGACCAGCCCACCACGATGCAGGTATCGCCATTGGCCATGGCGTCGATGTACTGCGAAGAATGGAAGTTGCTGATGTACGGGCGGATTGTCTTGAGCAGCGCCGCGGCTTTGTCGATTACGGCTGGGTCCTGGCTGTTGGGGTCTTCGCCGAGATAATTGAGCGTGATCGGAATCAGCTCCGACGGGGTGTCGAGCAATGTGACGCCGCAGTCTTTCATCTTGGCGATGTTCTCGGGCTTGAACACCAGATCCCATGTAGAAGTGATCTCGACGCTGCCGAAGGCAGCGGTGACTTTGTCGATGTTGTAGCCAATGCCGGTAGTGCCCCACATATAGGGAATGGCGTGGTTGTTTCCAGGGTCCTGCAGTTCGATCTTCTTCATCATCACCGGATCCAGCTTGGCGATGTTTGGAATCTTGGATTTGTCCAGCGGCAGAAACACGCCAGCCTGAATCTGTCGGCCAAGGAAATTCAGCGTCGGCACTACGATGTCGTATCCGCTGGAACCGGCGAGCAATTTGGTCTCGACAACTTCATTGCTGTCGAAGACGTCATAGGTAACCTTGATGCCGGTCTTGGCTTCGAAATTGGGGATCGTGTCCTCGGCGATGTAGTCCGACCAGTTGTACACGTTTACGTTTTTCGGAGCCTCCGGTGTCTTGGTAGCAGCCGGTGAGGCCGTGGTGGCCTTGTCTTCACCACCGCCGCACGCGGCCAGGATCGACGCGGCGATCATCAGGGTTAGGGTTCGCAGCTTCATGCTTGTCTCCACAGGTTTGTCTCCACAGGGCCCCGCAGGGCGTCGTTGGCAATCGCGCCCTTGCCCGAAGGCGGTGCGCCCGTTGATGCAAAGGTGTCGCACGATCCGTATCGCATTCACTCCTGACGATTGGCATTCCCTGCAAACAACATTCCCTGAAAATGGCAGTCAAATTCCCAACTCGGTGGCGGTCTGGTCGAGCGCCTTCCAGGTCTTCTCAAACATTTCATCGATTTGCGCATGGTCGATGATCAGCGGTGGCGAGAGCAGCATCGAATCATACGTCGCGCGCAGAATCAGTCCATTGCTCAGCGCATGGTCCCGACACTGCACGCCGACTTTACCGCGCTCTGGGAAAAACGCACGCTTGCGCTTGTCCGGCACCAGCTCCAGCGCGCCCACCATGCCGGCAATTCGCGCTTCGCCGACCAGGCGGTGCTCGCCCAGCTCTTCCCAGCGCAGTTTGAGATAGGGCGCAGTTTCGGTTCGGCAACGCTCCACGATGCGTTCTTCCTCGAGTATGCGCAGGTTCTCCAAGGCCACCGCGGCACATACCGGATGCCCTGAGTAGGTGTAGCCATGCGCCAGCTCGCCACCCTGATCCTTGAGCACACGGGCCACGCGGTCGTTGAACATGACCGCACCAATCGGGATGTAGCCGGAACTGAGGCCCTTGGCGATGGTCATGATGTCGGCCTGAAAGCCGAAGTATTGTTGTCCGAACCATTCGCCGGTGCGGCCAAAGCCGCAGATCACCTCATCGGCGACCAGCAGCACGTCGTACTTGCGACAGATGCGTTCGATCTCCGGCCAATAACTGGTCGGCGGAATGTAGACACCGATCGCACCCATGATCGGCTCGCCGATGAACGCCGCGACGCGATCCGGGCCCAGTTCAAGAATCTTCTGTTCAAGTCGACGCGCTGCGACGATGCCGTACTCCTCCGCATCAAGATCGCCGCCATCAGCGAACCAGAACGGCGGTTCGATATGGTGAATGTCCGGAATCGGCAGGCCACCCTGGGCGTGCATGCCTTTCATTCCGCCCAGGCTGGCGCCGGCCACCGTCGAGCCGTGATAGCCGTTGTAGCGACCGATGAAAATATTCTTTCGTGGCTGGTCCTGCACTTTCCAGAAGTGCCGCACCATGCGCAGGATGGTGTCGTTGGCTTCCGAGCCCGAATTGCTGAAGAACGCATGGTTCAAGTCTCCGGGCGACAGCTCGGCGAGCTTGGCCGCGAGCATGACCGTCGGCTCGGTGGTGCAGCTGAAGAAACTGTTGTAGTAGGCGAGCTGTGTCATCTGTCGTGACGCCGCTTCGCCCAGCTCCTTGCGCCCATAACCGATATTCACGCACCAGAGTCCGGCAAAGGCATCAAGCAGCTTGTTACCTTCGCTGTCCCACACGTAGCACCCCTCGCCCTTGGTAAGGATGCGCGTTCCGCGTTTGGCCAGCGCGGCGTTGTCGTTGAAAGGGTGCAAGTGGTGTGCTGCGTCGAGTCGCTGCAGACTGGGAAGATCGAGTGAGTGCATAAGCGATTCCTGGGCGGTCCTGCGGTTTTGGAAGGGCGGTCTTTTGGTCAGCTGCGGGGCGTGCAACCCAGTCGTAGCCAACGGCTCGCCAGCATGGGTTGCACCTGTATTGCAGCAGAAGAATTCAAACGTTCAGCAGCAGAAACTCGCGTTCCCAAGAGCTGATTACGCGAAAATAAGTCTGGTATTCCTTGTTCTTGATTGCCGTGTAGCAATTGACGAAGCGGTCGCCTAACAAATCGCGTAAAGCTTTGCTGCCGCGCAGTGCGATCAGGGATTCCTCCAGCGAGCGGGGCAGTCCGAATCCTTTGGATTGGGCGCTGCCGGTCAGCGGTTCGGTCGGCATCAGTTTCTCCTTGATGCCGAGATAGCCACAGGCGAGCGTCGCTGCCATTGCCAAATAGGGGTTGGCGTCGGAACCAGCAAAACGGCTTTCCACGCGCGTGTTTTCCAGCGAATCCATAGGCACGCGCAGTCCGCAGGTACGATTGTCGTAGCCCCACTGGACATTGATCGGAGCGACTTCGCCCAATGCCAGTCGTCGGTAAGAGTTGACGTTGGGTGCGAAGAACGGCATCGCCATCGGCACGTATTTCTGCAATCCGCCCAGATAGTGATTGAACAGCGCACTGTGCTGGCCTTCCTTGCTGCCGGCAAACAGGTTCTTGCCGCTTTTGGCGTCGATCATGCTTTGGTGGATATGCATCGAGCTACCAGGCTCGTTCTCCATCGGCTTGGCCAGAAACGTGGCGTAGATGCCATGGCGCAATGCTGCCTCGCGCATGGTGCGTTTGAACAGGAACACCTGGTCCGCGCGAGACATGGCATCGGCGTGCTCGAAATTCACTTCGAGCTGCGCCGCGCCGGATTCGTGAATCAGCGTGTCCACATCCAACTCCATGGCCTCGGCATAGTCGTACATCAAATCGAGGATCGGATCGAACTCGTTGACTGCGTCGATCGAATAGGACTGGCGCGCAGTCTCCGGTCGTCCGGATCGACCTGCCGGCGGCTGCAGCGGAAAATCCGGGTCGGTGTTTTTCTGCACCAGAAAAAACTCGAGTTCGGGCGCGACCACCGGCTCCAGGCCCATTGCGGTGTAAAGCGCCAGCACTCTGCGCAGCACATTGCGCGGCGCCAGATCGTGCGGACGCCCATCGCGGGTGAAACAGTCGTGGATGATCTGCGCGGTCGGATCGCTGGCCCAGGGCACCATGCGCACCGTGTCCGGATCGGGACGCAGATACATGTCGGAGTCGGAGGGCG
>JAWXCG010000296.1:0-16045 GCA_034440555.1 Pseudomonadota bacterium | reverse complement strand
GACAAGGACAAGGACAAGGACTCGGCTGACTCAGAGCAGGACAAAGACTAGTCGTTGCTCACGCGGCCCCTAGGTAATCGTTGTTTATGGAACCTCTGAACAAGTCCGAAGCCGCGATAGCCCCCTGAGTCAGGGGGCGAAAAACCGCAGGATTTGACCAGCTCCGCTGTTCAGAGCGACCAGCTCCGCTGTTGAGAGCGCGGTTTGGAAAGCAATAAGCAGTGTGGCGAAGACGACGTCGTGACTTATTCAGACCTTCCTTATCGCTGTCTCGGGTTGTCGCGCACAAAGCGCGCCATCCCGTTCGCTTGCGGGTCATGAGCTAAGCGCAAATTGCCGTTGGCCGTAAAATGGTTTCTCAAAGCGTTGTTTGTCAAAGCGTTGTTTGTCAAAGAACAATCTGCGCACAGTGTGCGGCAGCGAACCGAACTCTTGTTTGTCAGCGCGCAAACTGTGGCTCAAGACGGAGTAGCCCGCTGGTCCGTAAGTTTCCAGAATCCAAGTTGCCCGTCGATGGGTCGCTCATTAGCTGTCGCCAAAGGAATCGAACATGAATATCCAACTGAGTCTTGCCCCGATCATCGCCCTACTCGCTGGCATCCTGATTCTGGTGCAGCCGCGTTTGCTCAACTACATCGTTGCCGTGTATCTCATCATCATTGGCGTGCTCGGCCTGTTCGGCTCGGGCAACATGCGCCTCTAGGGCGCCCGCCATTGCAGAAATTCGCGCGGCACAATGCCGCGACTGCACGTTGATCCATCCGGGCGCAGGCCCGACCCGGTTCACCCCCACCGCTCTAGGAGAATGATATGTCGCTCGGCGCAATCCTGTTAATCGTTGTGATTCTGATGTTGGTCGGCGCACTGCCCAATTGGGGACACAGCAAGACTTGGGGCTACGGGCCCAGCGGCGGACTCGGACTGGTATTGGTAATCATCCTGGTGCTGCTGTTTATGGGTCGGATCTAGATAATGTCCAACTCGTGCGGCTGCAATGGAGCCCGCGGGGGTGCAGCGATCAATCGCTGGATTCTTGGCAGCGTGACGCTGGCGCTGTTCACCAGCGCTGGCGCTCACTCCGCGCCGTCGGTGGTCGTAGCCCAAGGCGGTGTCGCGCGTTGGGCTGGCCTGGCGGCCCAAGACTGCGGTTTCATGGGCAAGCGCTACCCCGCTGTCGACGCGGCGTGTTATTTCCCGATCGATATTCATGCCAAGCCCGGCGTCCATGAGATCGCGCTATACGACCAGGATGGCAAGCAGCATCTGGGTGCGTTGACCGTGGAGCCAGTTGAGTTTCCCGAAGTAGAAATCACACTGCCCGATGACACATTCGTCAACGTCTCCGAAGCGAACCTCAAGCGCCACCGCGAGGAACGCACTCGAGTGCTAGCATTGTTCAAAGGCAAATATGGGCCGGCGCGCTTTTCCCTGCCGCTGGCTCAGCCCGCGAACTCGACGCCGGCCAGCGAGAATGATTTCGGTAGTCGACGAATTTTCAATGGAATCCGCAAGAGCCAGCACACTGGACGTGACGCACCAGTAGCTGAAGGAAGCACGGTCAAGTCGGTCGCCAACGGCACGGTCCTGCTCGCGGAAAGTCAGTTCTTCACCGGCAACACCGTATTTGTGGATCATGGCGCTGGACTGATCAGCATGAATTTTCATCTGGCCGAACTAACAGTCGCTACCGGCGACGAAGTGAAGCGCGGACAGGCGCTAGGCAAGGTCGGATCCACCGGCCGCTCCACCGGCCCGCATCTGCATTTGGGAATGCGTTGGATTGGCGCGCGCATCGATCCGTACCTGCTGCTGGACGCGCCGACCAAGCTGCCAAGCATCGGCGATACGCCGGTCAAGGCCGAGGCGAAAATTGACGCGGCGCGCGAGAAAGAGCCACAAGAAGTCGACGACAAGTGAACCGATTCTGCGATCCAAGATCCCGCCATTACTCTTGGTCGCAGAATGCGTCCCGGCGCGCACGTATGCGCGCCGGCGTTCTCATGGGATCAGCACGCGCTACCTGTCTCGAAGATCTGACAGAACAAATTCTCGTTTTGTATAAACGCTGCAAGCACCTTTGGGTCAAAATGCTCCGGCCGGATGCGGCCATCGCCGCACGCAATGATCTGCATGGACTTTGCATGGTCGAATGCGGGCTTGTAGGGTCGTTTGCTGCGCAGCGCGTCATAAATGTCGCAGATATTCATGACGCGCGCCGCTATGGGAATAGCGTCACCTCGCTTGCCAGCCGGGTAACCGCTTCCGTCCCAACGCTCGTGGTGATTGAGCGCGATTTCAGCGCCCATCGCAAGGAACCGCGACTTACTGTTACCGAGGATGTGGGCGCCCATCGGCGCGTGCTCTTTCATGATTTCCCACTCATCGGGCGATAGGCTGCCACGTTTGAGCAGAATGTGGTCGGGAATGCCTATTTTCCCGATGTCGTGCATGGGGCTTGCAAAAAATATGTGTTCGACAAACTCGCTATTCATGCCGAGAATAGTCGCAAGCTCGCGACTGTAGTAACTGATGCGCTGCACATGGGCTCCGGTGTCTTCGTCCTTGTGCTCTGCCGCGCGTGTCATTGCGAAGATTGTCTCCAGGTAGCTTTCCTGAAGCTCGGCGGTTCTATTCCGAACTCGCTGTTCCAGAACATGGTTGTAGGTGCGCAATGCCTGGTGCAACAAACGCACCTCGAGCATGTTGTGCACGCGCGAAAGCACCTCCGCCAGGTCGAACGGTTTGCTGATGAAATCCTTTGCGCCGGCCTGCAGCGCGCGCAGCTTGTGGCCCGGTTGGGCGGTAAGCACCAGCACCGGAAGATAGCTCTCGGTCTCGATTTTCTGCAGACCCTCCATGACCTGAAATCCATCCATGCCGGGCATCTGAAGGTCGAGCAGAATCAAGTCGTAGCGATCCCTCAGATGCAGCGCACACACCTTGCGCGGATCCGTTGTGGAATTGATGGAAAGATAGCCTGCAGCGCGCAACATCTGTTCAAGCAACAGTACATTGGTCTCCTGGTCATCAACGATCAGAACCTTGCCACACAGAATGTCTGCTGCCGTGATCACAGAAGTGTGATTCATTATGGAACCTCTGAACAAGTTCGGCGCCTAGACAGCCCCCTGAGTCGGGGAGCGAAAGACCGCAGTTTGACCAGCACCGCTGTTGAGAGCGACCAGTTCCGCTGTTGAAAACCAGGGTGTGACAAACGATAAGCTATACAGCGAAAACGAAGTGGTGACTCATTCAGGCCGTCCTTAGTGTTGCCTTTTGGATTGTGTCGCCGCGATGTCCATGGCGGTGTCCAGCGATTCCATGAATGCATTTATGTTGATCGGCTTGGTGAGATAACGAAAAAATCCGGCTTCCAGACCTTTCTTCACGTCGCCCGGTATCGCATTGGCACTGATCGCGAGTACCGGAATGTGCGCCGTCGCCGGATCCTGGGACAGAACCTTGAGCGCCTGAATACCGTTGATACCGGGAAGATTGATGTCCATCAGGATCACGTCGGGGCGTTGGTCGCGCGCAAGCTGGATTCCGGTGAGCCCATCCATGGCAGTCAGCAGACGAAGCTCAGGACGGCGCGCCATAAGCTGTTCAACCAGCCTGAGGTTGGCCGGATTGTCCTCGACGTAGAGCAGGGTGCGCATGGGTTCGTCGGGCCTGATGCTCTCGGCTACAAAGGGCAGTGTCAGCGCGCTATCAATGACCAGATGCGCAGCGGTGGCCGAGTTCAGTTCAAACCAGAACAAGCTGCCCGCACCCACCGCGCTGTCGACGCCGATCACACCGCCCATCAGTTCGACCAATCGCTTGCTCATCACCAGACCGATGCCGGTGCCTTCCTCCGTGCTGTTTTCCTGTCCGAGACGGTTGAATGGCTGGAACAGCTGCAGCAGGTTCTCCGGCGTTAGCCCAGCGCCGCTGTCGCGGACGCGAATGCGCGTGCGTTCCGGATTGATCGCGACGAAGTCGACGAGGACTGTTCCCCCCGGCTGGTTGTATTTGATTGCATTGGAAAGGAGATTGATCAGTACCTGCTTTAATCGCGTTCGATCGGCATGGACCGACTTGGGCATATCGAAATGCGGAAAGGTCAGGGTAATGCCACGCTTTTGTGCCTGAGGTTCGATCATCGCCTGGCATTCCAGCATGACCTCTTCCAGTGACACTGATTCCGCTGACAGCGTCAACTTTCCAGACTCAATCACTGCCAGATCCAGGATCTCGTTGATCAGCTCCAGCAGATACCACCCGGCACGAAGGATCTGCTCGATGCTCGCCTTCTGCGAGGCTGAAGCCGGCGGCGAGTCGGAGTCCATCAGCTGGGCAAAGCCCAGGATTGCGTTGAGCGGGGAGCGCAATTCATGGCTCATGCTGGATAGAAAATCCGACTTGGCCAAGTTGGCCTTTTCCGCCACGAACTTGGAACTCTCCAGTTCGATGTTCTTCTCTCGAAGCTCAGAATCCAGGCGTTTGCGCTCAGTCACATCGCGCGCCGCGGCAAACACGCCCTGCAAAGTCCTGTCGCGGTCGTAAAAGGTGGTGGCGTTGTACGACACGACGGTTTCCTTGCCATCCCTGGCCAATGCCGTGAGTTCGTAGTTGGTTACCTTTTTTTCGTTCAGCACCAACTTGATGGCTGCCTCAGCCCGCTCCGGATCAGTGAAATAGTTCTTGAATGGCGCGCCGATCAGTTCGTCTCGCGTGCAGTCAGTGAGTGCTTCCATCTGCTTGTTGACGTCGGTGATGATCCCGGATGGATCGGTGGTCATCAGTGCGTCGATGTTCGATTCTATGAGCGAGCGTGTATAGAACTGCTGATCGCGCAGGCGCTGGTCGAGTTTCTTCTGCTCAGCTTCAACTTGCTTGCGTGCGGTATTGTCGGTGCCGATCAGAAGATAGCCGATGACTCCGCCGGGAGCATCGCGTAGCGCAGTCACGGATACCACCGCCGGGAAGCGACTGCCGTCCTTGCGGATGTAGGTCAGCTCGTAGATGTCTTCAATGCCGCGAGAGGCTTTGAACACCAATGCCTCGAATCCTGGGGTGATCGCCGTGCCGAGTTCGACACTGAGTGCTTTGGCTCTTGCGATCACTTCCTGCGGATCGGAAATATCGGCTGGCGTGATCTTGTTCATCACTTCGGCCGCGGTGTATCCCAGCATGCGCTCTGCGCCGACGTTGAAGATCTGAATCACGCCTTTGGCGTCGGTGGCGATGCTGGAGAAATTGGCGCTGTTGAAAATCGCGTTCTGCAGGGCGCCCGCTTTGAGCAGCGCCGCCTCAGCCTGTTTGCGCGCTGTATTGTCGGTGCCGATCAGCAAATAGCCAATGATGTTGTCTTGATCGTCGCGCAGTGCGGTGACGGAGACCACCGCCGGAAAACGGCTGCCATCCTTGCGAATGTAGGTCAGTTCGTAAATGTCCTCGATGCCGCGCGAAGCCTTGAACACCAGGGCTTCAAAGCCCGGTGTGATCGGGGTTCCAAGTTCGACGCTGAGCGCTTCGGCGCGAGCGATCACTTCTTGCGGATCGGAAATGTCCGCTGGCGTGATTTTGTTCATTACCTCGGATGCGGTGTAACCCAGCATGCGCTCTGCGCCGACATTGAAGATCTGGATGACGCCCTTCGCGTCTGTGGCGATGCTCGAGAAGTTGGCGCTGTTGAAAATCGCACTCTGCAAGGCTCCGGCCTTGAGCAGTGCTTCCTCGGCCTGTTTGTGTGCGGTGTTGTCGGTGCCGATCAGCAGATAGCCGATGATTGCGCTGTGCGCGTCGCGCAGGGCAGTGACTGAAACAATGGCAGGGAAACGACTGCCATCCTTTCGGCAGTAGGTCAGCTCGTAGATGTCCTCGATGCCGCGTGACGCCTTGAATACCAGCGCTTCAAATCCCGGCGTTATGGATGTATCCAGTTCCACGCTCAACGTCGCCGCGCGGGTGATCAGCTCCTGCGGATCGGAAATGTCTGCCGGCGTCACCTGGTTCACGACATCCGTGGCCGCGTAACCCAGCATGCGCTCGGCGCCGACGTTGAAAATCTGAATCACACCGCGCTCATCGGTGGCGATGCAGGAGAAATAGGCGCTATTGAAGATGGCGTCCTGCAATGCACCGGTCTTGATCAGTGTCTTGTGGCGGCGCGACTCCACGACGCCTTCGTGGCCCGACTTCTTCTCGGAGTTACCATCGCCGGTGTCGTCTTTCGAAACTCGCTTCTGCACGATAATCCTTATCTGAATGCACCCTACAGGTCGTCTGAGGCTGCAAATGTGTCACTGCTTCGGCACGCGTTCGTTGACACTTGGGTAGATATTGGCTGCTCTGGAAGTGGTCCCATCGATCAAGTGCAGAGGGCCTTTACGAAGGTCAGCCATGTCCCGGGTGATGCACGACGTAGAAAGATTTGCGACATTGCTGACATGAGATGGTCAAGCACCATCCGGATCCGGGCACGCCCCCCACCCCCGCACCCACGTCCGTCGCAAGGCTACGCCTATTTTCTGTATCGGTCT
This sequence comes from Pseudomonadota bacterium, assembly GCA_034440555.1. Lineage (GTDB taxonomy): Bacteria > Pseudomonadota > Gammaproteobacteria > Xanthomonadales > Ahniellaceae > 0-14-3-00-62-12. The sequence goes on along the minus strand of JAWXCG010000296.1, from coordinate 9,518 downwards.
GTTCGGCAGACCGCACAGAAGCCGGAGCAGGCGAAAAGCCGCTTGCCGCCGCACATTCGTCACGGAAAAAACACCATTCCTGCTGCAACCGGCAAGTGGCCGTCGGCAAAGTCGGTGCACATGCCGAGGACCGGTGTCTCTGCGCTTTAGCAGCGTTTGTGTTACCGAGTGATCCGCTGTGTGTGCTGGCAGACCGATGCTTAACAACGTAGCGCGTATACATGGGCTCAATGTCAGACGCGGCACAACAGGACATGCGATGAACACATGGAGCCGCATTCAATTGCCGCAACCCGCTATTGCGACGCCACCGCGCGCGACGCAGAGGTCCCGGGCATTAATGCAATTGAGCTACCAGTTCGGTTGTGAGTTTGCGCGCTCGCAGCGAGGGAACGCACCGGAACAGCGACATTTTACCGGGTCAGTTCGCCTGATGGATATTCGTAGCGAGACGCAACACCGATTGGCCGTACTCGGGCCGGCCCTATGAGCGCAAGCAATGTGCTCAGAGAACTGATCCGCTCTTCCAGCTCGTGGTTGGGCGACAGCGTTGGCGGGCGCTTCGGGCACCGCTGGAGCGACGAGCAAACGCCATTTCGCGCAGAGCTATTCAGCGCCGATCAAATGGAACGCCATGGCAAATTTCTTGCTGGCGCGCATGTATTGAGCAAGCCTGGTGCGCACAATCGGCTGTTGCGGCGGCTGGATGACAATGAGCGCGTTCTGATCGAAACCTGCGGCGTGCTGACGACGGCAGTCAAAGCCAAGTCGCGGATTGCACCAGCGGGAGAGTGGCTGCTCGACAACTTCTACCTGATTGAAGAACAGATACGTACCGCGCGATTGCACCTGCCCAAGGGCTACAGCCGCGAGTTGCCGCGTTTGTCTCAAGGGCCGTCTGCAGGCTTGCCGCGTGTCTACGACCTCGCATTGGAGGCAATCTCTCACGGCGACGGACGCATTGACGCAGACGTTCTCAGTCGTTTCGTAGCTGCCTACCAGACGGTGACACCGCTTGCGCTGGGTGAACTATGGGCGATTCCGATCATGTTGCGCTTGGCATTGATCGAGAATCTGCGTCGCGTCGGCGCCCGTATCAACGCAGCAAAAATAAATGTTGAAGTCGCTCAGGATTGGGCGAATCAGATGATCGAAATCGGTGAATTGGATCCGAAAAGTTTGATCCTGGTGATCGCGGATATGGCGCGGTCAAATCCGCCGATGGTCAGTGCTTTTGTCGCTGAGATTGCGCGCAGCCTGCAAGGGCGTGGTCCGGCGCTTGCGTTGCCACTCACTTGGATTGAGCAGCGTCTTGTGGAATCGAGCTTGACCATCGAGCAGATGGTGCTTTCCGAGGCCCAGCAGCAAGCGGCCGATCAGGTTTCGATCAGCAATAGCATCGGCAGTTTGCGTTTTCTCGGCGCAATGGACTGGCGCGTATTTGTCGAGACCATGAGCCACGTTGAGCATGTGCTTTTGTGTGACCATGGCAGTGTTTACGGCAAAATGGATTTCGCCACGCGCGATCGCTACCGGCGTGTGGTTGACCAGCTCGCCAAGCACAGTCCCATGTCTGAAGTGGAGGTGGCGCGGGCTGCCATCGAGCTCGCTCATCAAGCCGCCAAAGATCGGGGCGCAGACGACGTCAGTGCGCACGTGGGTTTCTATTTGATCGATCGCGGTCGAGAGCAGCTGGAACGCGCCGTGCAAGCGCGCCGTTCCGCCACCGATCAGATGCAACAACTCGATGGCCACGCTCCGCTGATGCTCTATCTAGGTTCGATCGGGCTGATGACGGCGATGTTCGCCGCAGTCTTTGTTGCTCAGGTGCAGGATCATGGCGTGGGCTTCTGGTGGCTCGCACTCATGGCCGCGCTGTCGTTTGTGGCCACGAGTCAATTGGCTTCGGCGCTGAGCAACTGGCTGGTGACGATACTGGTAACGCCAAGCTTATTGCCGCGATTGGATTTTGCGTCGGGGCTGCCGCCTGAAGTGCGCACGCTCGTGGTGGTTCCCACGTTGCTAAGCAACGCACGCGATATTGAAGCATTGATCGAGGCACTCGAGGTGCGTTTCCTGGGTAACTCTGATGTCCATCTACACTTTGGACTATTGACCGATTTTCGCGATGCAAGTGAGCAGGTGCTTGCCGAGGATGAGCCGCTGTTGCGCCAAGCTCGAATGGGCATCGAGCATCTGAACGAGAAATACCCTGGTGGTGATAGCGACCGTTTCTTTCTGTTCCATCGTCCGCGGCGTTGGAATCCGGCTGACCGAATCTGGATGGGTTATGAACGCAAGCGCGGGAAACTAGCCGATCTCAATGCGCTGTTGCGTGGCAGCGGCCAGGAAATGTTTTCGCTGATTGTTGGCGATATCGACGCGATGCCCGCGATCAAGTACGTCATTACTCTGGATACCGACACGCAATTGCCGCGTGATTCGGCGCGTCAGTTTGTGGGGACGATGGCGCATCCATTGAACCGACCGCGTTTTGACCAGTCAATGCAGCGCGTGCGTAGCGGATACGGAATTCTGCAGCCGCGCATGGCGGCGAGTCTGTCCGCAGCATGCCGATCGCGCTACGCGCAGCTGTGCGGCAGTGAGCCAGGAATCGATCCGTATACGCGCTCCGTGTCGGACGTCTATCAGGATTTGTTCGGCGAGGGTTCTTTCATCGGCAAGGGCATTTACGACGTCGATGCATTTGAGGGCGTGCTCAAGGGACGCATGCCGGAAAACCGCATTCTCAGTCACGATCTCCTGGAAGGATGCTATGCGCGATCCGGTCTGCTGAGCGATGTACATCTGTTTGAGGAGTACCCGGCGCGCTACCAGGCTGACGTCAGTCGACACCAGCGTTGGATTCGTGGCGATTGGCAAATTGCACATTGGTTGCTGCCGTTTGTCCCCGGCCCGGATGGCGTAAGTCTGCGCAACCCGCTATCCGCGTTGTCGCGGTGGAAGATGCTCGACAATCTACGCCGCAGCTTGATGCCCGCCGCGTTGCTTTTGTTGCTGTTGCTGGGATGGGTTCTGTTGCCGCGGGCCGGATCATGGACGCTCGCGGTGTTTGAAATCGTGTTGATTCCGCCCTTGTTGGTCGCGTTGGTGGATCTACTTCGTTGGCCAAAAGAAATTTTGCTGACGCAGCATCTGCTCGCCGTGCTGCGCTCGGCAGGCCGTAGCTTTGCACTGGTCGGTTTCCGGATGGCCTGTCTGCCTTACGAGGCAATGGTCAATCTGGACTCGATACTGCGCTCGGTCTGGCGAATGCTGATTTCGCGTCGGCGGCTACTCGAGTGGGCGGTAGCATCGAGCGCGGCGAATCCTGATGTGACAGGCAAGGAATCGACCGAGCCGAAGTGCCTTGATCGAATCGAGCTAATCGCCTCATACCGTTCCATGTGGGTAGCGCCGATCAGCGCCGCGCTCGCGGCGGCGGCGTTTGCGTGGACAAGGCCAGCCGTATTGATGGCGGTCACACCGGTGTTGCTGCTGTGGTTGCTGGCACCAGGCATTGCCTGGTGGCTCAGTCGGCCGCTGTCTCGCCGCGAAGCAAAACTGACTGTGGATCAACTCACTTTTCTGCGACGCATTGCGCGCAAAAACTGGGCGTACTTCGAACAATTTGTCATCGCTGACGACAATTGGTTGCCCCCGGACAACTTTCAGGAGCATCCCGGTCCGATAATCGCACACCGCACTTCGCCGACAAACATCGGTTTGGCGCTGCTCGCCAACGTGTCCGCCAACGACTTTGGCTACATCACCGCGGGATCGCTGATCGAGCGCACAACAAACACGTTTCGCACGATGGCCAAGCTTGAACGACATCAGGGGCACTTCTACAACTGGTACGACACGCAATCCCTGTTGCCTTTGCCGCCACGCTATATCTCGTCGGTCGACAGCGGCAATCTCGCAGGCCATCTGTTGACCCTGCGTTGTGGATTGTTGGCTTTGCCGGACCAGAAAATTTCCGGCGCAAGCGTCTTTGCCGGACTGGCTGACACGTTTTCGTTGTGGTCCAGCACCGCATCTGAAACGGACTCAGCGGCGATCTCCTCGTTGCAGTCGTTGCTGGAGGTAGCCAATCGATCTGGTCTGGCAAGGCTTGAGGACGTGGTTTCGAGTCTTGAGACGCTGGAAAAGTCTGCGGCTGCGCTGGTGGTTCGCTTTACGCCGGCGCTGCACACGGAAGCGAATGATTGGGCGAATAAGTTTTTACAGCAGTGTCGACAAGCACTGGATGAGCTGCGCTACCTCGCGCCCTGGTTGGTCTCCGCCACGTATCGGGCGGCGGGCGGGGTCTCAGCTGCGCTGTCGGCAATGTCGATATCTGTTCCTACCGCGCAATGGGAAGACCTTCCGACGCTTCGCGAGCTGAGCAGTCGTCGTCACCAGTTGCTACCCATCATCAACACAAGAATGCTGGAAGCCTTGTCACTCGCGGAGCAAGCGGAGCTGGTAGAGCTTTGCCGACTGCTGGTGATGTCGGCAGAGCGTGCGAGCGAACGCATCGAGGCTTGCGAGGCTTTGGCATTGCAGGCCAATGAATTTGCCACGATGCAGTACGAATTCCTTTACGACCGTGGGCGTCACCTGCTTTCGATTGGCTACAACGTCGATGAATTCCGGCGCGATACCAGCTTTTACGATCTGCTTGCATCAGAGGCGAGGCTGTGCAGCTTTGTCGCTATCGCCCACGGCCAATTGCCGCAGGAAAGCTGGTTTGCGCTGGGGCGCTTGCAGACTCTTGTAGGCGGCGCACCGATCCTGGTGTCGTGGAGCGGCTCAATGTTTGAATACTTGATGCCGATGCTGGTGATGCCCAGTTATGACGACACGTTGCTGGATCAGACTTGCCGCGCGGCAGTGGCACGGCAAATTGCCTATGGCAATCAACGTGGCGTTCCGTGGGGCGTATCGGAATCGGGCTACAACACGATTGATGCGAGCCGCAACTATCAGTATCACGCGTTTGGGGTTCCCGGCCTCGGGCTCAAACGCGGACTTTCGGAGGATTTGGTGGTCGCTCCCTATGCCTCGGCATTGGCGCTGATGGTTGAGCCCGAGGCTGCCTGTACCAATTTACAGCGCCTTTCCGCCAGTGGCCTTGAGGGCCGTTTTGGCTTCTACGAGGCGATTGATTACACGCCCTCGCGCCTGCTCCGCGGCCAAACGGGCGCGATTGTGCGCTCGTTCATGGCGCATCATCAGGGCATGAGTCTGGTGGCGCTGTCGCACCCGATCCTGGATCGGCCAATGCAGCGTCGTTTTGAGTCGGCTCCGCAGATCCAGGCGACGCTCTTATTGCTGCAGGAACGAATTCCCAAGAGCAGCATTATCCGTGCGCACATTGCCGAGAATTCTGAAGGTGTTGCATTGACCGATGCTACGGCAGCATCGGCACAGCTACCGATGGGCGCACATACCCCGAGTCCGGTGGTTCAGTTGCTCTCGAACGGTCGCTATCAGGTCATGGTCACCAATGCGGGCGGCGGATACAGCCGATGGCGGGATCTGGCGGTAACCCGCTGGCGTGAAGACAGCACTTGCGATCACTGGGGTTCCTTCATCTATCTGCGCGACGTGAATAGTGGCGCATACTGGTCGGCCGCGCATCAGCCGACGCTCAAACGCGCAGATAGCTACGAAGCGATGTTCAGCGAGGGACGTGCCGAGTACCGTCGGCGCGATCACGATATCGAAACGTACTCCGAGATCGTCGTGTCACCCGAAGACGACATCGAGCTGCGCCGACTGCGCCTTACCAATCGTTCGCTCGCGCGCCGCACGATAGAGATCACCAGCTACGCCGAAGTGGTACTTGCAGCGTCCGCTGCCGATTTGACGCAATCGGCCTTTGGCAAGCTGTTCGTGCAGACCGAAGTCGTCAGTGCCCGCCATGCAATTCTGTGCACGCGTCGCGCGCGTTCCAGCGCAGAACCGACGCCCTGGATGTTTCACCTGCTGTCCAGCAACGGCACGGCAGTTGGAGATGTCTCTTATGAAACGGATCGCATGCGTTTCATTGGCCGCGGTCGCACCGCGGCCGCACCACTGGCAATGACTACCGTCGGCCCGCTGTCAGACAGTCAGGGATCGGTGCTCGATCCAATCGTCGCTATACGTTGTCGTATCACCCTTGAGGTCGGGCAAACGGTGACCCTGGATCTGGTTTCCGGCGCCGGTGACAGCCGTGACGCCTGCCTGGCACTGGTTGAGAAATATCGCGACCGCCATCTTTCCGACCGCGTCTTTGATTTAGCTTGGACGCACAGCGGCGTAAGGCTGCGCCAACTCAATGTAAGCGAAGCAGACGCCCTACTTTTTCTGCGCCTCGCCGGTTCGGTGCTGTACGCTAATTCCGCGTTGCGTGCCGAAGCCAGTGTGCTGATGCAAAACCGGCGTGGGCAATCTGGACTCTGGGGCTATGCTATTTCAGGCGATCTGCCGATCGTGCTACTCAAAATAGCCGATACCGCCCACATCGAGCTGGCCCGCCAGATGATTCAATGTCATGCGTACTGGCGGTTGAAAGGCCTCGTGGTCGACTTGGTGATCTGGAACGAAGACCACATCAGCTATCGGCAACGACTGCAGGATCAAATACTGGGACTGATCTCTACCAGTATCGAAACCAACACGATCGATCGTCCGGGCGGCATCTTCGTGCGCTCTGCCGAGCAGATATCAACCGAGGATCGCGTTCTGCTGCAGGCGGTGGCGCGGGTCATTCTTGCCGATAGTCGCGGCAGTCTGGCCGATCAGGTCAATCGTCCACGCACAGTTGAGAAAAGAGTGGCGCGATTGACGCCCAGCCGAAGCCATCGCGCAGAGCCCCCGTCAACACCCGATGCGCAACGACCGGACCTTATCCTCAGCAATGGCGTGGGTGGCTTCACCGCCGATGGAACCGAGTACGTCATCGCCACTGCGCACGCGCAGCGGACGCCGCTGCCATGGGTCAATGTCATTGCGAACGCAGGATTCGGAACAGTGGTGTCCGAGAGCGGCCTTGCCTATACATGGAGCGAAAACGCGCATGAGTTTCGACTTACGCCTTGGAGCGACGACGCGGTCGGGGCCGCAGGCGGCGAAGCAATTTATTTGCGTGACGAAGAGAGCGGAAATTTCTGGTCGCCGACACCATTGCCGCGCAGCGGCGCAATGCCTTACGTCAGCCGACACGGATTTGGCTACAGCGTATTTGAGCACACCGCCGGTGGCATTCATTCGGAGCTGTGGGTTTATGTGGATTTGCACGAGGCGATCAAGTTTTCGGTACTCAAAGTACGTAACGGTTCCGGCCGAACCCGCCGACTTTCCGCGACTGGCTACGTAGAATGGGTACTCGGCGATCTGCGACCCAAAACTGCGATGCACGTATTCACCGAGATCGATGCGACCAGTGGTGCGCTGTTTGCGCGCAATGCCTACAACACCGAGTTTTCCGGACGCGTAGCATTCTTCGATGTCGACGACACATCACGAACACTGACTGGTGATCGCACCGAGTTTCTGGGGCGAAATGGCACGCTGGCAAATCCCGATGGGATGACCCGAACACGGCTTTCCGGCCGGCTCGGCGCTGCCTTGGACCCCTGCGGCGCAATCCAGGTTCCGTTTGAGCTGGCCGACGGACAGGAGCGCGAAATCATCTTTCGGCTCGGCGCGGGCCGTGACCGTGCGCACGCACGCGAGTTGGCGTTGCGTATGCGAAAGTCCGGTTCTGCGCGCAGCGCGCTTGAGTCGGTACGGCGCTATTGGACGCGCACGCTGGGTTGTGTGCAGATCAACACACCAGACCCTGCGCTGAACGTGTTGGCCAACGGCTGGCTTGTCTACCAGACTTTGGCTTGCCGCCTTTGGGCGCGCAGCGGTTACTACCAATCCGGCGGCGCATTTGGTTTTCGCGATCAGTTGCAGGACGTGATGGCACTGGTGCATGCGGAGCCGGATTTGGCGCGCGCGCACCTGCTGCGCAGCGCGTCACGCCAATTTGCCGAAGGCGATGCGCAGCATTGGTGGCATCCGCCGGCTGGGCGCGGAGTTCGCACGCGCTGTTCTGACGACTATCTTTGGTTGCCGTTGGCTACCTGTCGTTACGTGTTGAGTACTGGCGATAGCGCTGTACTCGATGAAAGCGTGCACTTTATCGAGGGCAGAGCACTTGGCTCCGACGAAGAGTCTTACTACGATCTGCCGGTTCGTTCTCCGGAGACTGCCAGCCTCTATCAGCACTGTGTGCGCGCCATTGTGCACGCACTAAACTTCGGCCAGCACGGTCTGCCGTTGATGGGCTCCGGTGATTGGAACGACGGTATGAATCTGGTCGGCATCCACGGCAAGGGCGAGAGCGTTTGGCTGGCATTTTTCCTCTACGACGTGCTGCTCAATTTCGGCAGACTTGCCGGCACCTACGGCGATCTCAATTTTGAGGAGCGCTGTCACAAAGAGGCAGGACTGCTGCGGCGTAATATCGATCGACATGCCTGGGACGGCGCTTGGTATCGCCGGGCCTGGTTTGACGACGGCTCGCCGCTGGGTTCCTCAGAGAATCCGGAATGCTCAATCGATTCGATTTCGCAGAGTTGGTCGGTGCTTTCGGGCGCCGGAGATGCCGAGCGTTCGCGCATGGCCATGGGCTCGATGGATCGACGACTGGTGCGTCGTGAAGATGGGCTGATCCAGCTGCTCGACCCGCCGTTCGACAAGTCGGCGATGGACCCTGGGTATATCAAGGGCTACGTGCCCGGTGTGCGAGAGAATGGAGGTCAGTACACGCACGCTGCAATTTGGGCGGCAATGGCATTCGCGCGTCTCGGCGACAGTCAGCGTGCCTGGGAGCTGCTGGCGCTGATCAATCCGCTCAATCACGCGCGTACTCCGGCTGAGGTGGCGATCTACAAAGCTGAACCCTATGTTGTCGCTGCAGATGTTTACGGTGTCGCCCCGCACATCGGCCGCGGCGGTTGGAGCTGGTACACCGGTTCCGCGGGTTGGTTGTATCGATTGATTGTCGAGTCGTTGCTCGGGCTGAAGCGCGAGGGCAATCGGCTGCATATCGTCCCGTGCATGCCGGAGGAGTGGACGACCTATTCACTCGACTACCGCTTTGGCGACACGCCCTACCGAATAACGGTGTTGCAGGAAGTGGCCAAGAACGGCCTTGCCAACAGTGTCACCTCCCTGGATGGCATCGACCAGGGCGACCATGGCGTTGCGCTGATCGATGATCATCAAGAGCACCATGTGGAGGTTCGTATTCATCGTGCCCGTGGGCTGTTGATCGTGAAGGCTGACGTTGCGCCGCTGCCCTCCTTGCCGCAGGGAACCCCAGGAGTACTTGAAGCAGAGGAATCGATATGACGATTGCAGTTTCCGATGCCTTGGTTATCTTCGGAATCACCGGCGACCTGGCTTACAAAAAAATCATTCCAGCATTGCAGGCAATGGTTCGCCGCGGAAATCTGGATATCCCGGTCATTGGCATGGCCCGCCCGGGCGGG
>JAWXCG010000295.1:0-69872 GCA_034440555.1 Pseudomonadota bacterium | reverse complement strand
GTAGCGGCACCGACCTTGATCACGGCGACACCGCCGGCAAGCTTGGCGACGCGCTCTTGCAACTTCTCGCGGTCGTAGTCGCTGGTGGTTTCTTCGATCTGCGCCTTGATCTGCTTGATGCGGCCTTCGATCGCTTTCTTGTCGCCGGCGCCATCAATCAGGGTGCTGTTCTCTTTGGTGATCTGAACTTTTTTCGCGGTGCCCAGATCCTTGAGCGTCGCCTTCTCCAATGACAGACCCACTTCTTCGGAGATCACGGTGCCGCCGGTGAGCACGGCCATGTCTTCCAGCATCGCCTTGCGACGATCACCAAAGCCTGGTGCCTTGACGGCGCAAACCTTGACGATGCCGCGGATGGTGTTGACCACGAGCGTGGCCAAAGCTTCGCCTTCCACTTCTTCGGCAACGATGAGCAACGGCTTGCCCGACTTGGCAACGCCTTCGAGCACGGGCAGCAGGTCACGTACGTTGGAGATCTTCTTGTCGTACAGCAGGATGTACGGCGCTTCGAGTTCGGCGCTCATCGACTGCTGGTTGTTGATGAAGTACGGGCTCAGATAGCCGCGGTCAAACTGCATGCCTTCAACGACATCAAGACTGTTTTCCAGACCAGAGCCTTCTTCTACCGTGATCACGCCTTCCTTGCCGACCTTCTTCATCGCTTCAGCGATGATGTCGCCGATGGCGTGGTCGCTGTTGGCCGAGATCGCGCCGACCTGGGCAATTGCCTTGTCGTCGGAGCAGGGCTTGCTCTGCTTTTTCAGCTCAGCGACGGCGGCGCTGACGGCCTTGTCGAGTCCGCGCTTGAGATCCATCGGGTTCATACCAGCAGCAACTGCCTTCATGCCGTCACGGATGATGGCGTGGGCGAGCACGGTGGCGGTGGTGGTGCCGTCGCCGGCGACATCGGAAGTCTTCGACGCGACTTCTTTCAACATTTGCGCGCCCATGTTCTGGAAGCGGTCGGCGAGCTCGATTTCCTTGGCGACGGAGACGCCGTCCTTGGTGATCGTCGGGGCGCCGAAGCTCTTTTCGAGCACAACGTTACGACCCTTCGGGCCGAGCGTTGCCTTGACGGCATTGGCGAGAATGTTGACGCCGGCCAGCATGCGGGCGCGGGCGTCTTCGGAGAAGCGAATTTCTTTGGCTGCCATGATTGCAATCCTTCAATATGATTCGATGTGACTATCTGATTTCGCTACCCCCTCGCCGATATTCGGGGAGGGATGGGAAGGGGTGAGGAGGCACTCGCTCTTCTGGCTTTCATTCAGCAGGGGTGCTACCCCTGATCGATGAAAGTCAGTTCAGGGTGGCGAAGATGTCGTCTTCGCGAACCACGAGGTATTCGGTGCCGTCGATTTTCACTTCGGTGCCGGAATACTTGCCGAACAGCACTTTGTCGCCGACCTTGACCTTGAGCGCGCGCGTGGTGCCGTTGTCGAGCGGCTTGCCTTCACCGGCGGCAACCACTTCGCCGCGGATCGGCTTTTCGGTAGCGGAGTCGGGTATCACGATGCCGCCTGCGGACAGACGCTCTTCTTCCATACGCTTGATGACGACGCGGTCGTGCAATGGCTGGATCTTCATAGCAACCTCTTTTATGGCTGGGGTGAACAACTTTGGCTGTGTGACGGTGCGGGTTACAATACGGTAGGACGCTGATTTTAAAGCGTTATTGCGAAAGTGTTAGCAGTCGACACTACTGAGTGCCAATTCTAGCGCCGACCTCGTCGATTGGGAATGCCGCAATCTGCGGATTCGCCGAACCAACCGGGGAGTGGCAGCAAGATTGGGCGATCCGCTGCGGTTTCAAGTGTGTCATCGCAAGCGAATATCCACTCCAGGGAACATCGGAACGAGTCCGGAGCCGCGATTGCCGCCTGAGTCAGGGGGCGAAAAACCGCAGGTTGACCAGCTCCGCTGTTGAGAGCGGGGGTTTGGCATGTAATGAGCAGTGTGGCGAAGACGAAGTGGTGACTTATTCAGAGCTTCCCTAAGTGCCCAGAGTGGCGATATGCATAGGGCCCCGCGCCAGAGCCTACGCCCGCCCACCTGGTGAGGTTGGCACGATGGGTGAGGCCCTCCGCCGGTTCGGCTTCGCGGTAAGGTTGCCAGGGTAAGTTTTCCAATTCGGATCGCCCCATGCGTCGCGCCCGCTTCTTCGTTCGTCAGCCCATCGGCGTTGGTCAGACATTGTCTTTGCCGCAGTTCGCCGCCGATCATGCGGTTCGCGTATTGCGCATGCGCGACGGCGATGCGATCACTTTGTTCAACGGCGATGGCCATGATTACAGCGGGCGGCTGGCGTGCGTGGGCAAGGGTAACGTTGGCGTGCAGGTCGATATCCAGGAGTCGGTCAATGTGGAATCGCCGCTGGCGGTGACCTTGGTGCAGGCGATCGTGCGCGGCGAAAAGATGGACTGGATTCTGCAAAAGGCGACCGAGCTTGGCGCAGTGCGCATTGTGCCGGTCACAAGTGAACGCTCCGAGGTCAAACTTGGCGAAGAGCGTGCCGACAAGCGTCACTCGCGCTGGCTACATGTGATCCAGAGCGCCTGCGAACAATGTGGACGCAGCCGTGTGCCCGTACTCGCCATGCCGCAGAGCCTGGCGCAGTACGCGAGCGCGCTGCCAGCGGCGGCAGACGCTGATTTGCGATTGTGTCTGCATCCCGAGGCTGCGTTTGGCTTGAGTCAACTTGCAGTGCCAACAACCGCCACGATCGCGATTGGCCCAGAGGGTGGATTCTCGGATCGCGATCTGTCGATTTTGGATCAGGTAGGTTTCACGCGATTACGTCTGGGGCCGCGCGTATTGCGCACAGAAACGGCTGGCACCGTGGCGATGGCGGCGCTGCAGGCACGGTTTGGTGATATGTCGTGAAGATAGCGAATAGCCTGAGAGCTTAGGGGGTCCGACCAGGGGTCGGACGCTCCTGGTGCCACGTCGATCAACGAAGAGCGTCCACGCGCAGCGCGGACCCACCGCAGCAACTTGCCTAAGCAGCTTCGTACTGCCCCATCCGGCGCAATTTGTCGTAGCGTTGGGTGAGCAATACATCAACATCGAGTTTTTCAAGTTCCGCAATCTGGCCGATCAGGACTTGTTTCAGGCGCTCGGCGGTTTCTTTCGGATCACGATGGGCGCCGCCAAAAGGCTCCTGGATCACCATGTCCACCAACCCGTGTTCAAGCAGGCGCACGGCGGTCAACCCCAGTGCCTCGGCCGCATCGCGTGCCTTGGCCGCGCTTTTCCACAGGATCGACGCGCAACCCTCGGGCGTGATCACCGAATAAGTGGCGTACTGCAGCATCATAGTGCGATCGCCAACGCCGATCGCCAGCGCGCCGCCTGACCCACCTTCACCAATCACAGTGCAAATCACCGGCACGCGAAGCTTGCTCATTTCCAGAAGATTACGCGCGATCGCTTCACTCTGGCCACGTTCCTCGGCGCCGACGCCTGGGTAAGCGCCGGGTGTATCAATCAGCGTGATCACCGGCAGGTGAAAGCGCTCGGCAGTCTGCATCAGGCGCAACGCTTTTCGATAACCTTCGGGGCGCGGCATGCCATAGTTGCGACGCACTTTGCTCTTGGTATCGCGACCCTTCTGATGGCCAATGACCATTACCGATTTGCCATTGATACGGCCGAGACCGCCAACAATGGCGGGGTCATCGGCATAAGCGCGATCACCCGCAAGCTCATGAAATTCGTCGCAGATCACCTTGATGTAATCGAGCGTATGCGGCCGCATCGGATGACGCGCAAGCTGGGTGATCTGCCAGGCGTTGAGGTTGGCGAAAATTTCCTCGGTTTTCTGCCGCAGCTTGACGCTCATGCGCTTGACCTCACTATTGAGATCGAGCGAACTGCCGGCCCCGGCTTGGCGTAGCTCAGCGATCTTCGCTTCCAGATCGGCGAGTGGTTGTTCGAAATCGAGATAGTTGGGATTCATCGCGGGTTCCACGGCGTTACAGGGCGCTGAGTATAGTCAGGCGGCTCGATCATATCGATGCAGTCGACTGGGCAGGGTGGGATGCACAAGTCGCAGCCGGTACAGAGATCGGCAATCACCGTGTGCATGAGCTTGGGCGCACCGATGATTGCATCGACCGGACAGGCCTGGATGCATTTGGTGCAGCCGATGCATTCGTCTTCGCGAATGTAGGCGACCAGGCGTCGGGCTTCCGCGCCATTGTCTGGGTTCAGTGGCTTGGATTCGCGACCCAGCAACTGAGCCAGCGCGCGAATACCCGCTGCGCCGCCGGGAGGGCACTGGTTGATATCGGCCGTGCCCACCGCAATCGCTTCGGCATACGGACGGCAACCCTGATAGCCGCATTTAGTGCATTGGGTTTGCGGCAACAACTGGTCGATGGCGTCGATGAGATGCATGGTCGTATTCAAACGAGGCATTGTGGGAGCGGCTTTGGCCGCGAAGCTGTTGCTTATGCAATGTGGCCTCAGAGAAAATAGCTTCGCGGCTAAACCCCTTCCCACGAACGACTATTTTACTCGTGCGCCGGGTACGGCGCCGCTATCGACATTGAGCAAGAACAGATCGTCGCCACCACCGCCGGCAGACAGGATCATGCCTTCGGAAATTCCGAAGCGCATCTTGCGCGGCGCCAGATTGGCGATGAACACCACGTTGCGGCCGATCAATTTGTCCGGCTCGCAATAGGCCGCACGGATGCCCGAGAAAATCTGGCGCTCACCCAGATCGCCGGCATCCAGTCGGAAGCGCAGCAATTTGTCGGAGCCATCGACGAAAGCGCATTCCAACACCCGGGCGACGCGCAGATCGAGTTTGCTGAAGTCCTCGATGGCGATTGTCGGCGCTGCCGCAGCAGGGGATGCGGCAGCGGCTGTAGCTGCTGCGGTTGTGGGAGCGGCTTCAGCCGCGAGTCCCACAGGTGCTGCAGCGGCGGGATTCGCGGCTGAAGCCGCTCCCACATTTGTTTTTCCGACAGGTGGAGTTGCCTGCAACGACTCGGTGCTCGCCGTCACCATCGCTTCAATTGCCTTGGGATCGATACGGGTCATTAGCGGCTCATAGGGGTTGATGGTATGCGCCAGAAGCGCTTGGTCGATATCACTCCAACGCGCGGACGACACATTGAGGAACTTCGCGGCGCGCGCACAAGTGTCGGGCAGAATCGACTGTAGACATACTGCCAGCACGCGAAACAGATTGAGCCCCTGCGTGCACACCGCCTGCAGTTCGGCATCGGCACCTTCCTGCTTGGCGATGACCCAGGGTTTCTTCTCGTCGATATAGCGATTCGCCTGGTCGGCGAGGCCCATGATGAGGCGCACAGCTTGACTGAATTCGCAGGCATTGAAAGCGTTGATCACTTCCTTCGAAGTGTTGAGAAAATGTTCATACATATAGGGTTCCGGCAGGCGATCAGCAAGCCGCCCATCAAAACGCTTGCTGATAAACCCGGCGCAGCGACTGGCGATATTGACGAACTTGCCGACCAGATCGGAGTTCACACGCGCGACAAAGTCCTCCAGATTCAGATCGACGTCATCGACGCCCGCGCCGGTTTTGGCCGCAAAGTAATAACGCAGGTGCTCGGGATTCAAGCCGGCGTCGAGATAGGTGCGGGCCTGAATAAAGGTTCCGCGTGATTTGGACATTTTGGCGCCGTTGACGGTGAGATAGCCGTTAACGTGCAGTGCTGTCGGCGTGCGGAAACCGGCGCCGTGCAGCATTGCCGGCCAGAACAGGCCGTGGAAGTTGATGATGTCCTTGCCCAGAAAATGATGCATCTCGGCCTTGCTGTTGGCGCCGAGAAACTGGTCGAAGTCGATGCCCGGGTTCAGATCGCAGTAGGCACGGAAACTTGCCAGATAGCCGATCGGCGCATCCAGCCATACGTAAAAATACTTGCCGGGTGCACCCGGAATTTCGAAACCGAAGTAGGGCGCATCGCGGCTGATGTCCCAGCTGCGCAGCCCCGCTTCCAGCCATTCGTTGAGCTTGCCCTTGACTGCGCTGTGCGCCACGTCGCCAGCCATCCAGCCGCGCAGAAAACCGCTGAAGCGCGACAACTCGAAAAAATAATGCTCCGTGTCCTTCATCACCGGCGTGGCGCCAGAAACTACCGAGTAGGGGTTCTTCAGATCGGTCGGTGAATACGCCGCACCGCAGACTTCGCAGTTGTCACCATACTGATCCGGCGCGCCACATTTGGGGCACTCGCCCTTGATGTAGCGATCCGGCAGGAACATCGCCTTCAGCGGATCGTAAAACTGCTGGATGGTACGGCTGGCGATGTGACCGGCAGCCTTCAGGCGCGCGTAGAACAACTCAGCCAGCAGACGATTTTCCGGGCTATGCGTGCTGTGATAATGGTCGAAGCGCACCTGGAAATCTGCAAAATCGTCTTCGTGGCCCTGGCGGATGCTGTTGATAAAGGTTTCGGCACTGACGCCGGCTTTTTCTGCGGCCAGCATGATCGGGGTGCCGTGGGCATCGTCGGCGCAGACGAAATGCACCGTATCACCGGCCATGCGTCGCGCCCGCACCCAGATATCGGCTTGGATGTAGCCCACCAGGTGACCCAGGTGCAGGGGGCCGTTGGCGTAGGGTAGGGCGCTGGAGACGAGGATCTGGCGTGGGGCTGACATCGGTTGCGGGTTTCCTGAGAGGGGCAGCGCCGGTTTGTTGGGTCGCGAAGTTCCGTCATCATGCCATGCCGTGCGGGCTCGGCTGACTATTGTGAAGCGGGATACGGCACCCGCTACGCGATAGTGATGGTGCGCTGCCTCACCCCTCCCCGAACATCGGGCGGGGAACGCTTGCGGCGATGCGCATTCTTTCACGTTAAACTGCGCGGCCAATTTGTTCAATGAGAAATCGCCATGAGTCTGGCCAAGGAACGCGCAGAAGCGTTGCTCAAGACGATCGTCGACCCGCATACCGGGCTGGACTTGGTCGCCGGTGGATCGCTCAAAGGTATCGGGGCCGATGGCGACAAGGTCGCGGTGGATATCCTGCTGCCGTATCCGGCCCTTTCCTGGCAGGCGACGCTCGCCGATCAGGTGCAGAAGGTGCTCACGGCTGACCCGGCAATCGCTGCTGCGACCGTGCATGTCGGTTGCAGGGTTTTTGCGCATCGCGTGCAGAAAGAACTGACACCGATGCCCAATGTGAAAAATATCATTGCAGTGGCATCGGGCAAGGGCGGCGTCGGCAAGTCCACGACTGCTGCCAATCTGGCACTGGCGTTGCACGCAGAAGGCGCCAACGTCGGCATTCTCGATGCGGATATTTACGGCCCCAGCCAGCCGCGCATGATGGGGGTTAGCGGCAAGCCCGATTCCAAAGACGGCAAGTCGATCGAGCCCAAAATCGCGCACGGCGTGCAGGTCATGTCGATCGGGTTTCTGGTCGAAGAGGACACGCCGATGATTTGGCGCGGTCCGATGGTCACCCAGGCGCTGCAGCAATTGCTCAACGATACCAACTGGGTGGATCTGGATTACCTGGTGATCGATCTGCCGCCAGGCACTGGTGATATCCAGTTAACACTGTGCCAGCGCGTACCGGTGTCGGGCGCGATCATCGTGACTACGCCGCAGGACATCGCGCTGCTGGATGCGCGCAAGGGTTTGCGCATGTTTGAAAAGGTCGAGGTGCCGGTGCTCGGCATCGTCGAGAACATGGCACTGCATACCTGCAGCCAATGCGGCCACAGTGAACACGTGTTTGGTTCCGGTGGCGGCGAGCGCATGTCCTCCGACTATGGCGTGCCTCTGCTCGGGTCGCTGCCACTGGCCATGCACATTCGCGAGCAGGCCGATGGCGGCACACCGACCGTAGTGGCCGCACCCGCGTCCGATGCAGCGCGTATTTATCGCGAGATCGCGCGCAAGACCGCAGCGCGCCTCAGTCTGCAAGCGCGCAACAAAAAAATCGCGTTTCCCAACATCATCATCCAAGACACCTGACTTTCCTGCACCAGGGGCAACTTGTGGGTTCCTGACAACAGATCCTTCGAGGAATTCAATGAGCATCAAACCCGACAAGTGGATCCGGCGCATGGCCGAGCAGCACGGCATGATCGAGCCTTTCGAGCCCGGCCAGGTGCGCGCCAATGCCAGCGGTGGCAAGCTGATTTCGTACGGCACGTCGAGTTATGGTTATGACGTGCGCTGTGCCGGGGAGTTCAAGATTTTTACCAACATCAACTCGACAATTGTCGACCCCAAACAATTCGATCCGCAGAGTTTCGTCGACGTGAACGCAGACGTCTGCATCATCCCGCCCAATTCGTTCGCGCTAGCGCGCACGGTCGAATACTTTCGAATTCCACGCAGCGTGCTTACCATCTGTCTGGGCAAGAGCACCTATGCGCGTTGTGGGATCATTGTCAATGTGACGCCACTGGAGCCAGAGTGGGAAGGACACGTCACACTGGAATTCAGCAACACGACGACACTGCCAGCGCGCATTTATGCCAATGAGGGTGTGGCGCAAATGTTGTTCTTCGAGTCCGACGAAGAGTGCGAAATCAGCTATCGTGACCGCGGCGGCAAGTACCAGGGGCAACGCGGGGTCACGCTACCGCGGACTTGATTCAACCCGGCAAAATTCAACCAGGAGATCGTCATGCAACAACCACCACAGATTCCGAGCAATCCGTATGCGGCGCCACAGGCTGTTGTTGCAGACTTCGCGGAATCCGGTCAGTTGGAACTGGCCGGTCGCGGTATGCGATTTGCTGGCGCCCTAATCGACAACATCATTCCGTCGGTCCTGCTAGTGCCGGCAATGTTTGCCAGCGGGTATTTTACGATGTTGATGAACGGCCAGCCGCCAAGTTATCTGTGGAATGCTGGGGCGATGGCGGTCAGTTTTGTGGCGTTGGTTGTCATTCAGGGCTATTTCCTCAATCAATCGGGTCAGACCATAGCCAAGAAACTTCTTGGGATGAAGATTGTGGATCTCAATGGCAACAAACCGGAATTCATCAAGCTCGTTAGTCTGCGCTATGGCGTTCTGTACCTGATCGGAATGATTCCGATCGTCGGCGGCCTCTTTTCGTTCGTCGATGCGCTGTTTATTTTTCGCGAAGACCGTCGTTGCATTCACGATCTGATCGCGGGTACGCGGGTAGTGTTGGTTTGACGTTTTTTTTGGGAGAGGGAAGATGAAGCGCACCAGTTCGGCATGGGCTTACAGCTTGTTGGCGATAACGCTGGTGGCAATCGCCAGCCCGTCGATCGCCGCGGAGTCGGTCAATATCAAATTGATAAAAGGGCCGCGCTATCAAGCCGACGGCTACACCTTTGGCCCCAAGCAGCTCGAGGGTTATCTGGGCGCCATCAAGGAAGATGATGGTGTCACCGAGGTCGTTCTGATCGGTGCTGACGTTGGCGGCGATGAAGGCGAGGATTTGTTCGCCGTTGCCGCCAAGCGCTCGGGCTTGAGGGCGATGCGCAAGGAAAAAGGCAGCACGCGCGAGCTCTAGCGACGGAGCCCTTCGTGCGCTCGCAAGGTGGGTGCAACCTACCAATTTCCAAAGATTTTATAATGGTGGGTTGCACCCATCCTACAAGAACTTAAACGCCTCGCGCAGTGACTTGAGGGTCGCGTGCACCTGGCCGGTCTTGTACGGCTCAG
Organism: Pseudomonadota bacterium; assembly: GCA_034440555.1. Taxonomy (GTDB): domain Bacteria; phylum Pseudomonadota; class Gammaproteobacteria; order Xanthomonadales; family Ahniellaceae; genus 0-14-3-00-62-12. The sequence continues at coordinate 60,232 of JAWXCG010000295.1, read as the reverse complement.
CGGTGCCGACGCCCCACACGGGTGCGGGCCAAGCGCCATCACTGGCATAACGCGCGACAATGTGCACGTGTAATTGCGGCACCACATTGCCCAGCGCCGCGACGTTCAATTTTTCGGGTTCGAATACGCTGCGCATGGCTTCGCTGGCGATCGCGATCTCTTCCATAAGGCGACCGCGATCTGACGGTTCGAGGTCAATAATTTCGCTTGCTTGTGCGCAGCGCGGCACCAGTATCAGCCAAGGATACCGGGCATCATTCATCAGCAGCACGCGACACAGCGACAAGTCGCCGACCTCGATCGCGTCTTCTTCAAGCTTCGGATGCAGCGCAAACTCGGCGGCTGGTCGAAGATGGTCGCGAAAAAACCCGAGGGTGCGGCGCCAGGCAATGGCCGCCGATTCGGCGTGGAAATCGGCGCGCTCATTGCAGTTGAATCCATGTCCCGCGGCGTAGACAAACTGCGGGACCAACGGTTGCGATTGGGCAAAAGCGTCGCGATACTGCGCTGAGATCAATGGATCGTGTTGGCCGAAGTGCAAGATCACCGGTGCCTGTGCAAACTCGTCGACAAAGGGCAGCGAGCGTGCCCCGTAATAACTGACCGCCGGTAAGCCCAGGCGTGTGGCGCAGAGCCAGGCCAACGTGCCACCCCAGCAATAACCCACGGCGCCGACGCTGCCGAAGCGCTGCACGTGCGCCGCCGCTGCTGCGACGTCGCGCAGTGCATCATCCCAGGTCATTTGGGCGATGAGGCTGCGCCCGCCTGCGACTCCGGCTTCGTCATAGCCGTATTCCACATTGCCGCCCACTCGATCGAATAGCTGGGGAGCGATCGCAGCAAATCCGTTGGCAGCGAATTGTGCGCAGACCTGCCGGATATGAGCATTGACGCCAAAGATTTCCTGCAGCACGACGACGCTGCCCAGCGGTGGTTCAACCGGTAGTTCCTGCCAGGCACGGAATGTGTGGCCATCGGCGGCGGTAAGTGTGATGTGCCCCATGGATGGAAGCTTCCCGCAGCGGTGAGTAAAACGCGAGTATGCATCAACGACGGCAATGTGAGAGCGCCTTGGTGGGAGCGGCGTGAGCCGCGATTGTCTGGCGCGCTAGACAATCGCGGCTCACGCCGCTCCCACCAAGCCGCTCCAGCAGCTGTCATCGCGGATCAAAACCACCCGGCGCCATGGTAGAGAAACTCTCAACCCGATTGCGACCCAGGCGCTTGGCGCTGTAGAGCGCGTCATCGGCGGCGGAAATCAATGCGCTCACGGACGGCTGGCGTAGCTGGCCGACACGCGCCACGCCAATGCTGGTGGTGATGTCCAGTCGGCGCCCGTCCAGTGCACTCATGCGTTGCTGCAACTTCAAACGCAGGCGTTCGGCAATTCCCAGTGCCTGATCTTCTTCGTGTCCGAGCAGGCCGACGATAAATTCCTCACCGCCGTAACGGCCAAGCAATTCGTTCTCACGCAGTTCTTCTCGAAACACAGCCACTGCGGCCGTGAGTACGCGGTCACCGAACTGGTGACCATAGTTGTCATTGACCGGTTTGAACCGGTCCAGATCGATCAGCAGCAGGGTCATCTCGCGACCGGTCTTCACCGACAGGTCGAACATTTTGCTGAGCATCTGCATCAAATGGCCGCGATTGAATACCTGGGTCAGCGGATCGACAGTGGCGGCATGGTAGAGCTCGCTTGCTTGCGCACTAAGGCGCGCGTTGACTGCGCGCAGTGCCGAATCCTGGGACGAGATGGCGTTGTTCTTGCTCGCCAACTCGGCATTGAGCCGGCGCACTTCACTCAACCGCCAAAACAGAAACCCGACCATGCTGAGCAGTGCCACCAGTGCGCCGATGGCGATGCGCTGGCGCAGGCTTTCGGTGCGCAGTCCCAGCTCCTGAACTTGATTGTCCATGCGCAGAATTTCCAGCTGGCGGTCGGTGCGCTCGCGCTCCTGCTTCAGTTCAAGGATCGCCAGCCGGCGCGCCGAGGTCAGGCCGAGCAGCTCCTCGCGCAGCGCTGCGCGCTGGCGCGAATACAGCAAGGCTTCGCTCAATGCGCCGCGACGTTCGAGCAGGCGTTCGATCGCAAGGTATGCCGCGTGCAACTGCGGTTTGAGCTGAGCGCGGGTCAGGTGCTCGACCGATTGCGAATAGGTGCTTTCGGCAGCGGCGGGATTGCCCTCGGCAGCGAGCAGATCGCCGCGATACAGCAGTGCACGGCCGATCACGTCGGCCTGGCTCATTTCCTCACCGAGGCGCAGCGCTTTGTTTACATACATGGACGCATCAGCGAATCGACGCAGCCCGATCTGCGAACGCGCCAGTTCGAGATACTCGAGCGCCATCGCCTGTTTGTTGCCCAGCGGCAGATCCGTGTCCAGCGCGCGCTGGGCATGGGACTGCGCCTGATCCCATTCACCCAGATCGTTAAGCAGGGTGGCGTAGCTGCCTAGCGCCGATGACAAGGCAAACGGATCAAATTCGAGCTTGGCCGCGTCGATGGCGTGTTCGAGGTTCTCACGCGCAGACTGACTGTCTTCGATCTCCCGATAGAGCAGCCCAATATTGCGATAAGGAACATCGACGCGATAACCCGGCCCGAGTTGCTTGCGCAGTTCCAACGCCTGCATCTGTCGATCCAGCGCTTCGGAGTAACGTCCCATGTCGCGATAGACCGTGCCCAAATTGGTCAGCGCCTGAGCCATGGCCGCAGGCCGTTCAAACTTGCGTCCCACATTGAGCGCGCTCTGATGGTGGCTCAGCGCATCGTCAAGGCGACCGCGGCGGCGTGAAATCGTGCCCAGTCGAGTTTGTGCCTCGCTCTCGTAGCCGGGGGCGTGATGTACACGCGCCAGCTTGAGCAGTCGCTCGGCACTCACCCCTCCTGCATCATAGTCTCCAGCCACAATCTGACTCAGCGCTAGTGCGTTGAGTGCAAACATCTCGCGGTGCGCCTTGCCCTCAGCCACAGCCACGATCAATGCCAGACGCCATTGCCGTACGGCCGGTTCGTATTCACTGTGCATCTGGTGCCAGGTCGCAATTGCCGAATGCGCTTCGAACGCCCCATTGCTGCCCAAGCCCAGAGCTCGCAACCGGTCGAGCTGGTACAGCGCAGAATGCGGGCTTTCCCGAACATTCTGCGGGACCGCGCCAGCTTGCTGAGCCGCCCCCGGATTGACGTCGGCCGCCAGGAACAAAACGGGTAGTCCTAGACACAGAAAATTCACGGCGGGTCCGGTGGCGAATGGCCGCTCATTTTAACGATCTCACCAGCGCCGGACCGGCCCGGAACAGTTGTTTTTGGAGTCCACCGGGTGGCGAGATTCTAAAGCGGTGGGATCGGGCGGCACTTCTACAGAGTGGTCGTTGGCATTGCCGCGGTCCGCTAAGCGCTCCAAAAGACAGGCTAGCGGGGAATTGTCGTGTATCCCAGCGCAAGTTCAGACGATGCAGGGTAAAATACCCAGCTGCCTCGACGACGTCCTCGCACCGGGTAGGCCTTGCATAGATGGCAGAGATTCTTCCGCGCGTGGCGGCGCCACTTTGAACGTGGCGCGATCTGCGCTTCGACGTACGGCGAGAGCGCTGCCCACTACCCATTTCTTTGACTTTGCAACCAGGATTTCTCATGTCGCGCGCCAACCCAAAAGTCGGATTTGTCAGCCTGGGGTGCCCAAAGGCCCTGGTCGATTCCGAGCGGATTCTTACCCAGTTGCGCGCGGAAGGTTACGCCGTGGTGCCGAGCTACAAAGACGCCGATGTGGTGGTGGTCAACACCTGCGGCTTTATCGATGCCGCAGTCGAGGAGTCACTGGATGCGATCGGCGAGGCGATGGCCGAGAACGGCAAGGTTGTTGTTACCGGTTGCCTCGGTGCACGCGCTGAGTTGATCAAGGAAAAATATCCGGATGTGCTGTCGATCTCCGGGCCGCAGGACTATCAGAGTGTCATGCGTGCAGTGCATGCCCAGGTGCCGCCCAAGCACGATCCGTTCTTCGATCTATTGCCGCCGCAGGGCGTAAAACTGACGCCGCGCCACTACGCGTACCTGAAAATTTCAGAAGGCTGCAATCACCGTTGCACGTTCTGCATCATTCCTTCCATGCGCGGTGATCTGGTTTCACGGCCGGTAGACGAAGTGTTGATTGAGGCAGAGAAGCTGGTCAAAAGCGGTGTGCGTGAGTTGCTGGTGGTATCGCAGGACACCAGTGCCTATGGCGTTGATGTGAAGTATGCCGAGCGCAGCTGGCGCGGGCGTAATTACCAGACGCGTATGCTGGCGCTGTGCGAGGGCTTGGCGGAGCTGGGTGCCTGGACGCGATTGCACTACGTCTACCCGTACCCACACGTTGACGCAGTGGTGCCGTTGATGGCGGCCGGGCGCATTCTGCCGTATCTGGATATCCCGATGCAGCACGCCAACCCGCGCATCCTCAAATTGATGAAACGCCCGGCCAGTGGCGAGAAGAATCTCGACCGTATCCTGGGCTGGCGTGCGCTGTGTCCGGACATCACTTTGCGCAGTACATTCATTGTCGGCTTTCCCGGCGAAACCGAGGCGGAGTTTGAGGAACTGCTGCAGTTTCTGCAGGCCGCAGATCTCGATCGCGTTGGCGCATTTGCCTACTCGCCAGTAGCTGGCGCCAAGGCCAACGAGCTGCCGGATCCAGTGCCGGAAGAGGTCAAGCAGGATCGTCTTGAGCGATTCATGAAGACGCAGGCAAAGATCAGCAAGAAACGACTGAAGCAAAAAGTGGGAAGCCAGCAACAAGTTTTGATCGACGAGGTCGGGCCGACGGTTGCCATCGGCCGCTCGCGCGCCGATGCACCGGAAATCGATGGAAAGGTCTACGTGTCCTCCAACGCGGTCAACGCCAAACTCAAGCCCGGTGACATGGTGATGGTGCAGATTGAACGCTGCGACCAGCACGACCTGCACGGCAGCATCGTCGCTTGACCGGATGCGTTATCAGGCGCCGGCTCGTGAGGCGACAGATTCTGCGGTTTGGCAGCGTCCACCGCTGGATGCGATCGCTGCCGACTATCCGTGGATCGTTGCAAGTACCTGGCCTCAGCTGGATGCGCTGAACGCGCTGTTGGCGGGGCGCCGACACGCCCGCACCGGTCTGGCGCTGCGCTTCGTCGCACAAACCCCGGCTTTGCTGCGTGACGGATTGCACTACGAGCAGCGCAGTTACGAGACAGGCATCATCAGTACCCGTCCCGATAACTGGCACGACTTGCTCAACGCGCTGATCTGGATTCGCTACACGTCGTTGAAGTCGGCCATCAACGCGCGCTATGTGGCCGAACTGCGCCAACGCATGGACAAGGAACGTTCGCGCGCGCAGATGGCGATCACGCATTTCGATGAAGGCGGCGTCATTGTTCTGGTGCGCGACCCGGCGCTGGTCGCCCATTGGGATCGTCACGACTGGCATGCGCTGTTCTGGACGATGCGCGCCGCCTGGTCGGATGGGCGCATACGCGTCATCGTGTTTGGCCACGCGACGCTGGAGCATGCGCTGACGCCCCAGCAGTTGATTACCGCCAAGTGTGTGGTCGTGCAATTGCCCGAAGTAGCCGCAGACGGTGACCCCGAATCCTGCATGCTGGATGTGCTTGCCCAACGGATCGCACGCGGTGAATGCCTCAACGATCCGCAAGAGCTCAGGCCGCTGCCGTTGTCGGGCATACCGGGCTGGCATGACGGCAATGAACACGAAGCGTTCTATCGCACTGCCGATTGCTTCCGGCCGTTGCGTGCCGGGCGTACGTATCCGCGGCCGGTGGCGATCCAGGCAGAGTAGAGCAGGAGACTCGCGCCGCCGTTTCGGATGGGAAGCTCAGACTGTGTGCCGCCACGCATATGCCAAGTGCGATGTTTTATCCAAGAATCATTTTGCTGGCTTTTTCGGCGATTGCAACCGTCGGCGCGTTGGTGTTGCCGGAAACTATTTTCGGCATGATCGAGGCATCAACCACGCGCAGCCCGTTTACCCCTTGCACGCACAATTGCGCGTCGACGACCGCGAGATCGTCGTTGCCCATGCGGCAGGTTCCGACTGGGTGATAAACGGTTTCGCACTTGCGACGCAAAAACGCAGTGATGGCGACGTCCGAGTCGTCGTTGTCTCCCGGAAACATCTCGACGCCGCGAAAGGCATCGAAAGCGCGCGTGTTGAAAAGTCGGCGTGAGGTACGAACCGCTTCGATCAGCGTGCGTCGATCAAGTCCCTCGGCATCGCTCAAATAGTTGGCAAACATTTTGGCTGGTACTGCCGGATCGGCCGAAGCCAACTCGACATGCCCGCGGCTGCGCGGCTGCAGGTGGCAGGCATGCAGGGTGATGCCATCGCCGGCGATGCGGTTACGCCCGTGGTCGTCCAGGATCGCCGGAACGAAATGGAATTGCAGATCCGGCCGTTCATCTGGCGCCAGCGATGAGCGTGCGAAGCCGCCGGCCTCGGCCACGTTCGAGGTTCCGGGGCCGTCCTTGAACAACAGATAGCGCAGTCCGGTGAGCACATCGCTGATGCGGTCGTAAGTAATCGGCTGAGTGCAGCGATAGACGGTGCAGGTGTCCAGGTGATCATGCAGGTTGCGACCCACGCCCGGCAGCGCGTGCTTGATCGCGATACCGTGCCGCTGCAGATGATCGGCCGGCCCAACGCCGGATAGCATCAACAGCTGCGGTGAATTGATGGCGCCGCCGGAAAGGATCACCTCACGCGCACATTGGGCACGCACAAGTTGGCGCCCGACGCGATACTCGACAGCGACCGCGCGCCCATTCTCGATCTGCACGCGTTGCACCATCGCGCGGGTGACAATTTTGAGGTTGCTGCGCCCGCGTGCGGCATTCAGAAAGCCGGCGGCGGTGCTCCAGCGCCGCCCGTTTTTCTGGGTGACCTGATAGAAGCCGAAGCCCTCCATATTGGCGCCGTTGAAGTCGGGATTGCGCGCGTAGCCAGCTTCGATGGCTGCATTTACAAACACGCTGGACAAGGGGTTGGTGTAGCGCAAATCGGCTACATTGAAATGGCCGCCGCGTGCGTGAAAGGCATCAGCGCCGCGTTCGTTGTTCTCGCTGTGCTTGAACAGCGGCAACATGTCATCGAAGCTCCAGCCATGATTGCCGGCCGCAGCCCAGTCATCGTAGTCACGCCGATGGCCGCGGATATAGCACATGGCATTGATCGAGCTTGAACCACCCAGTACCTTGCCGCGCGGCCACCACAGGCGGCGGTTGTTGAGATTCGGCTCGGGTTCGGTGTGGTAGTTCCAGTTCACTCCTTTGCTGCCGACCAGCTTGGCGATGCCGGCGGGCATATGGATGAACGGATGCCAGTCGCGTGGACCAGCCTCGAGCAATAGCACCCGATGTTGTGGATTGGCAGACAGTCGATTGGCCAGCACACAGCCGGCCGAACCCGCACCCACGATGATGAAGTCGAACATGTACCCGAGTTCCTTGCCGCCGCGCCTCGATAGGACCTGGCCCGCGCCGTCGCGAACCCTGAGGCGCGCGCACCCGCGCACCGTATCGATGAAATCGCACTGACACTAGGCTTCTCGCTTAGAGCAAATGCTCGGCGCAGTGCTCCCTGTGCGACCGAGCTGCTGGGCTAGTCTTGCTCTGTTGTCGACGCTCGATCGAAAGCCAAAGCAGCGGAGCAAGCAACGCTCTACAACAGCGCAGTCAATGGATCGCCTCGGTGCAGAGTGCCCACTCCACGTGGGATCAGGTTCTGGCCGAAGGTGACGCCGAGCTCGAATTTGCGAAAGGTCTTCAGAGTTGCCAACGGTTCGCCATCAACGGATTTCATTCCGGAGTTCGGGTCGACTGTGGTCAGCACGCAGCGCGTACAGGGCTTGCTGACGTCGAATTCGATATCCCCGATGCGCACGCGCCGCCAATTGTCTTCGATGAATGCATGCGCAGTTTGAACGACAAGATTGGGGCGAAAGTTGGCCATCGTCACCGGGCGACTCAGGCGACGATTCAAGTCTTCGAGCGAGGCCGTACCAATCAATAGCAGTGGGAAGCCATCGGCGAAGCTGACGATATCGCCCGGCCTGGACCATTCCTGCGACACGCTGCGCAGGCAGTCGTCGGCCATGTGGACAAGTCGATAGTCGCCATTGAGCAACGCGCTGATCCACTCGTTGGCTGCAGCATCGGCGACGCGTGCCGGGCAGCGCGATTTCCAGACCTCGACTTCGATCACCGGGAGCTTGGCGTCCGGCACGACCACGCTAGCTGGAGATTGATCACGCGCAGACAAAGTCAGCGCGATGTCGCCGGCTTGCATGCTGGCCTCGATCAGTACCATTGCTGGAATTTTGCGTGCGCTGACGAACCGGTTCTTTTCGTCGATGACCATCCAGCGACGGTCACCCGCCAACCCACGAGCCTGCACTTCGACTTCCTGCAGCGCAACGCCGCGCGCCGACTTCAATGGATAGACCAGAGGCGATTGGATATGCACGGCCTACTCCGCCCACACGATTGTGCCAGCAACCAGAGCCGCGGCAACTGCCAGCAGCAACACAGCGCGCCTATTGCCGGTCAGGAACGGCGCGCTCACTTCGATGGCACGCAGGCCATGCCACATGCCAGCGACGAGATTTTCGCGTTTGACAAACCAGTAGAGCGCAATTGCCATTACGTGCAGCGTGATAAGGGCGAGGATCATCGTCTCCCCGCGTTGGTGCACCCAGGTCGCAAAGACAACCGCTCGATCTGGAACCCAACGGGACAAAGGACCAAACCACTCCATCTCGTCGCTGCTGAACAATCCGCTGAGCGATTGCACCAGCAGGGCCAAAAGGATCAGCAACGTCGCCCAAGCGCCCGCGGGATTGTGGCCGGCAAAGCGCGACATCGGCGTGCTCGACCATTGCCGCAGATAGTTGAAAACGCGTCTGGGGCCGACCAGCAACCCAAGGAAGCGCGCACTCTCGCTGCCAAGAAATCCCCAAAAAATACGAAACAGCAAAAGCGTTAGCAGCGCGTAGCCAGACCAGAAGTGCCATTGCATGCTCAACCAGCCGAATTTGCCAGTGCCAAACTGCAGGATCACGCCGATCACCAGCAACCAATGGAATACGCGCGTCGGCAGGTCCCAGATGGGTTTGGATTGGAGCGAACTGTTCATGCGATACCTAACCCCTGGATGCCGGCGATTGCCTCCGGATCAAATCCGGCGAGGCGGGCGAACATCTTGCCGCGTTCTACGTAGTCGCGAAACTGACCAAAGCTAGGGGCGCCAGGCGAAAGCAGCAATACGCCCGAACCATGCAGCGCCTTGCGCGCCGCGGCAAACGCACTGTCGAACTTTTCAGCATGATGCAGGCGCCTGCGCAACGCGAAATCTTTCGACAACATCGGCAGCACGCGCGCTGCAGTCGCACCGGTGCAGACCACGGCGCAGGGCGGATGCAGGTTCAAATAGACGCGCAGGGAAGTCCAATCCAGTCCGCGGTCCTGACCGCCCAGAATCAGTGCGACCGCGCGCCCCGCGTAGTGCTGCAGCGCGGCGATCGTCGCCTGCGGTGTGGTGGCAATGCTGTCGTTGACGTATTCGATGCCCGCGCTCGTGCCCAATGAGTGCAGACGATGGGGCAGCGGAACAAATGTCCGCAGCGCCGGCAGGGCGGCCATGGCGTCATAGCCCGCAGCCGTAATGGCGGTCAATGCCGCACAGGCGTTTGCGGCATTGTGCGCGCCGGCAAGCGCGAGTTCGGATCGCGCAATCAGCGCGCGGCCGCGGAAACACAGATCGAATGCAGTCACCTGCCAGCCATCGTCGTGATCGAACCACTGCGCGTCACCGGCACCGATGTGCTGGCGCGTCTGCGCATCGCGCGCGTTGAGCACGCGTCGCGTACGCGGGTCGTTGCCGAGGATGCAGAGCTTGTCCTCGATGTAGTGCTCGACGCTGCCGTGCCAGTCAAGATGCTCCTCGATCAGATTGGTCACCACGGCCACTGTTGGCACGCCAGAAAAATCGCGAGTCTGAAAACTCGAAAGCTCGATTACCCAGCATTCTGGCGGCGGCTGCGGATGCATCAGCTCCAGCAGAGGCAAGCCGATATTGCCGCAGAGTGCGGTGCGCACGCCGATCGAGCGCAGCAGGTGCGCCGTCAGGGCGCAGGTCGTGCTCTTGCCTTTGGTGCCGGTAATGCAGATGGTGCGCGCGTCGACATGCTCGGCGAACCAGATTGTGCTGCCGGAAATAAAACGCACGCCGGCGGCCACTGCCTCCGGGATCGGCGTGCGGTAGGGGCTGACACCCGGCGATTTGATCACCACATCGAACGCGGTCAGTGCCGACACGGTGGCCGGATCGGCGACAATATGCAAAGCGCTGTCGTCGAGTTGCAGCGCTTCCTCGCGCTCACCCGCCGAGCAAAACAGTGTGAGCGCGCAACCGGGCAGATACCGGCGCAGGGCTTGCCATGTAGCGCGCCCTTCGCGGCCGAAGCCGAGAATGGCGACGCGTCTGGACGCCAGGTCAGCTAGACGCATACAGTATGGGCAGCAGGCGCTGCGGCAGGTGATGCGGCCCCGCGGGCTGCAACAGCGCATCCAGATCGAGCTCGAAAGGATCGAGTTTGGGGCGAATCTGGCGCTTGAACCTGGTGACCAGGACGTCTTCGCTCCAGTCCGCGCGCGTGGCGAGAGCGGCCATCGCAGCGCGCGATTCGCACCCTTCGCCGACGCATTCGAACGGCTTGTGTGCGTCCACTTCGAGCAGGGCATCGAAGGCGCCGGACAGATTCGGATTGTCGAGCAAATTGCGCCCGAAAATCGATACCAATCGTGCCTTGGGCAGAAACGGCGCCAAGGCCAGAAATACGAAATGGCATTTCGGGCACTCACCGCACCAACGCGAGGCAGGGCGGTCGCCAAGAATCTTGAAGTTGCGATTACAGCTGGAAAATACCCTGTGATACTGCTCCAGCTTGGCGAAGCGACTGGTCACTGCCAGTTCTGAGAACGAACGCAGCGCCGAGAAATAATCCAGGTTTGCCGCAACATGAGTGCGCAGGTGTGTGCGAAATATTTCCTCGAAGCGCAGTCCCTTGCTCCACTGATGATTGATCGCGAAACCATCGACCACCAGATTGGCGCTCGACGCAGAACGTTCATTCGAGAAGGCGATCGCGTCGAACCCATAGAGGATTGCCGCACAGGCCAGAATCGCCGAGTTGATCGCGGTGACCGGGATATGTCCGTTCCACGCACCATTGCGGTTCATCTCGAACAACACCGGCGATATCTCGCGCTTCACATTCAGCATCGGCAGTCCACTGCGCTCAGCTGTCGCCTGGATAAGCGCCGAACTACCCACCCAGACCGCCGTCATCGGTTCGCTGCACTGGCGCAGCAATTCCACGGTAACCAGCGAATCCTTGCCGCCGCCGATGGGTATCAGGGTGCGCCGTGGCAGGTCGAGCGCAGTGGCCAGCGTACGGCTGGCTTCATTGCGCGCGGCCGGAAATGCGATCCGTTCGCGTAAATCGAGCCCGTTCTGATGCGCGAACTCACCTAGCCCGTGCAAATAGATTTCATCCAGCATCGCGGCGGTATCGATGTCGATACCGGTCCCATCAATGTGGATCGCTGGCGGCACAGCGGCTTTGTAGTAGCTGATGCCGGCGATCAGGTGCAGCGAGTCCAGCGCGTGCTGGAACGCGAGCTCACGGTCAGCGGGCAGATGGCTGGGCGCGTCCGGAAAGGTAATTTTCTCGATCAGCTCGGGACCGTCGTCGAAACCGTAGACCAGTTTGGCAACGCCGCTCGACGCGTCGAAGCCGGCCCGAACGAAACGGAACAGTTTGGCGGTTTTCGGCTCAGTCACTGTTCTGTGCGCAGGCGCAATCACAACATCACCTCATCAGCATGGGCACGTCGATTGTAGTTTGATGCCATCACTGCGCCATAGGCGCCAGCATGTGCGATCAGCACGACATCGCCTTCGCTGCTGCGCGGCAGACGACGATCGATGCCAAGCACGTCGCTGGACTCACAGATCGGTCCGACCACGCGCACAGTTTCGGTGGTGGGCTCGTCAAGTCGGGTGAGGTTTACGATCGGATGCCAGGCATCATAAAGCGCCGGACGAATCAGATTGTGCATGCCGGCGTCGAGTCCGACGAAGTGTGTTTCGTCTTTGGTTTTGGTCTGCGTCACTGTCGCCAGAAGTACTCCCGCCTCGGCGACCAGAAATCGGCCGGGCTCCATCCATAACTGGAACTGTGGATACGCCGCCTTGACCTCCGCCAACGCACGCGCCAGTTCGGCCAGGTCGATAACCGGATCCTCGCTGCGCGCTGGCACGCCGATGCCGCCGCCGATGTTGACAATAGACACGCTCGAAATCGATTCACCGATCGCCGCCAGCTCGGCATAGACTTCGCGAAAGTGAGCGACTGACAAGATGCCGGAGCCTAGATGCGCATGCAGGCCAATTACGCGCGCGCTGGCACGTTCGGCCGCAGCGTGAGCGGCGCCAAGGTCGGACAATGCGATGCCGAACTTGCTGCCGGCTCCACCGGTCTTGACCTTGTCGTGGTGACCTCGGCCGACACCAAGATCGACGCGCAGCAGTAGATCGCGACCGCTGAAAATATCCGGATGGGCCTGCAGCAGAGTGAGGTTATCGATGGTGATCGCGGTGCGCTCGCCGATCATGCGGCGCAGTTCCGCAGTGGCTGCGAAGTTGGACGTATACAGTTTTGCTGCGGCTGGCGCGATGCTATGCGCATGCGCGAACTCTCCTTCGGACACCGACTCCAAACCGAACCCGAGATTGGCCAGCTCAGTCAGGATCGCCGGATGCGCGTTCGCCTTGGTCGCATAGAACCACTGATCGACCGCGTCGATCGCCAACAACGCGCGTGCCCGTGCGCGCAACGTGTCGCGATCGTAGACATAGCGCGGTGTGCGCTCGCAAGCCAGTTCGAGCAGGCGGCTGCGCTTATGCACCCACCAAGGCTTCTCGGTGATTTCTTCGTCGGCCTGATAGAGCGATTTCCAACTCGGGCCAAAGACTGACTGGTTTTCGCCTTTGAGCGCGCGCGTTCGGATCAGGCTGTCGTGAATGCGCGCGACCAATCCTTCTGCTGCGCTCTCATCGACGACGAAGGTGAGATTGAGATTGTTCGAGCTCTGACTGATCAGATGCACCGGCATCGTGCCGAATTCGCTCCATACCCCGGAAAGATTGGCAAGCAGCCCGCGCATGCCGCGCCCGACCAGGGTAATCGCCGCACACGGTCCGATCAATTTGACCCGGCACACGGCCGCTAGATCGGCGCACAGTGCTTCCAGCACATTGGTGTTGACCAGGTTCTCGGTCGGATCAAGCGAAACGGTGACATTGGTCTCGGCCGAGCTGATCAGATCGACCGAGAGGCCGTGCTGCTTGAACGCGGCAAATACGTCGGCCAGAAAGCCGACCTGCTGCCACATGCCGAGCGATTCCATCGCCACCAGCATGACGCCGCGACGCGCGCTGATCGCCTTTACCGACGCAGAACCGTCGGCGACGCGTGCTTCAATGATGGTGCCTTCCAGGTCCGGTCTATTGGTATCGCGAATCCACATCGGCACACCGGCGTCGCGCACCGGCGCCAAAGAGCGCGGATGCAGCACCTTGGCACCGGTGGTCGCGATTTCCTGTGCCTCTTCAAAATCCAGACGTGCCAGCAAGCGGGCATTCGGCACTTGACGCGGATCGGCCGAAAACATGCCCGCTACATCCGTCCAAATTTCCACGCGCGCCGCGCCGAGGATTGCGCCCAGATAGGCGGCAGAAGTATCCGATCCGCCGCGTCCGAGAATCACGGTGGCGCCACTGAGATTGCGTGCGATAAAGCCGGGTGCGACAAAGGCATCGGCTGTTGCCGCGAGCAGCGCGGCCTGGTCTGGCAAGCCTTCAGTTGAACAACTCACTGACAGCCAGCGCGCCCAATCGCTCTGGTGTACCGGTTCGATTGCGCACAGCCAATCGCGTGAATCCAGCCAGGCCGCAGGCAAGCCGTGCTGAGTAAACAAAGCCGCGCCGAGCGAGCTGCTGCAGAGTTCGCCGATCGCCAATACTTCTGCCTGCCAATCGAGTGCTGAATGGACTGCACGCGCATCCAGCGTAAGTGCGTCCAATCGATCCAGCCATGCCGCGGTGCCAGTTGGCAGCGCAATCGCCAGGTCCTCGATCAATACCTGATGGCGCGCGCGAATTTCGTCGGCGATGGTCTTCGCTGCTGCAGGGTTGTTGCCAGCGTCGATGATCTTCAGCAGCAAGTTGGTCACGCCACTGAGCGCAGACACCACTACGACGGGACGGAAGCCTTCATCCCTGCGCTTCTTCGCCAGCGTGACGATGGATTTCCAGCGCGCCGCGGTCGCGACACTGGTACCGCCAAACTTCAACACCACCCAGGGGTGGGCCGATGTGGATTGCTGGGTTACAAAGGACATGATGAGTGAGCCTGATCTTTCGGTACAACCGCGCGTTCCGCGGCACCCCCGATCATGCGCAATTTGTCGCGATGCATCAAATCACTTTGCGTGATGCCCGGAAAAACGCCGCGTTGCTTGGCGCTTTGCGCAGTGGTTGGTTTGAGGGTGCTCGGCCGTAGGCGGTTTCAAGCCTGAAGCGAAACACCCTGTGTGAGTTGATGAGATTGAAGTAGCTCGTTGTATTTTTCAAGTGGTGTGCTGAATCCGTGCGCTTTTCTGGGGCGTCTGTTCAACGACATGGCGATGTCGTTCAAGTAGGACTGTGTTGCAGGCGCGGTGTCGATGGCCCTCCTTGGCCAAGGTCGACGATCCAGCCCAGGCCTTGGGCGTATAGCGCATAGATCTACGTAGGCTCGACGTCCCAGTCACTCAAGGCGAAGTGCCGGGAGACGTCACCGCGACTCTCCACCACGAAGCGACAACCAAAGGAAACCGGCAGAGAACTGTTGCCAGGCAGGCTGATGCTGCGATGCAAAACTGATTCTTCCAGCGGATGATTTCTCTCGATGTTGAGTTGCCGCGGCTGAGATCGATTTTGGCGTTGCCATGCATTGCTCTGCAACATGAAATCGTCGCGGACCAAGAAACAAAAACAGTATGATCGCTTAGCAGAAAACTGTGTCTTCATCGTGAATCAATGGCAACAGATTCATGTACTGTGCCGGGGTCGTATGCGCCGGGGATTTCGATGGCAGCTGCGACAACCAGTTTCGAGGCCTCTCATTCGAGTTCAGCTCTCTCGAATCTGTCGGTTTCGAGTCCGTTCCTTCCATGATCGTCCATTCCATGAGGAAACGTCCGATGAAGTTCACTCGTATTGCCGTTTGTCTGAGTGTTGCTCTGGTTTCTTGTGTGAGTGCTGCGAACGCAGCCGAAAGTTTGTTCTCAGTTGCTGGAAACCGATCACAGATCGCCGAGCCGGGCGAACTGTTGCGCAAAGCGGCATCGGATCCGGCCAACGAGCGCATCGAAATTGTCTCGGCGCGCGCAAACCTGATCGCTGCCGACACGCGAGTGCTCAGCATGAGTTTGCCAGGCGGTATCAATGTCGACGCCAGGCAGACGCAATTCGAACGTATGGAGAGCGGCAACGAGGTGTGGATTGGTCAGATCGATATGGGTCATGAAAAGCTGAGTCGTTCCGACGGATTGATTCCGCTCGATGCCGCGCTCAACAATATCATTGCCGTGCGCTCGGGAAATACCTTGCTCGCGAATATCCGGATCGAAGGTCAGCTCTATCGATTGGTGCCGATCGATGATGGTGCGCATGCTCTGATCGAAGTGGACCAGAGTAAATTTCTGGTGGACGAAGATGAAAAAGGCTATACGCAGATGTTGCGCAATTCGCCACGTAGCGACGGCGCGTACGCAGGATTCGGTCCAGTTGCCAAAGCCATTTCGACAATTCGCGTGATGGTTGCATTCGGCGCATCGGCGACGGCGGCCGTGGGCAACGAGCAGCAAGCGATGGATCTTGCGTTCGCAGAAGCGAACCAGGCATTGTCGGCGACCAATACCGATATTCGTTTTCAGCAAGCCGGTGCGATCCGCTTCTACACGCAATCGGAGAGCACCAACTATTCGACCATGCTGAACCGACTCACCAATGACGCGGATGGTTTCTACGACGCTATCGCCGGGCAACGCAATAGCAGCACCGCCGACATCGTCGCGTATGTGGCACCATCCAGCGCGTCGCTGTGTGGCCAGGCAGCAGGGATCGCCACCTCGAGCGCGAACGCTTACTTCGTGATGAACCACACCTGCCTGTCGGGCAATTTCACTTTCGTGCATGAGGCCGGGCATGTAGTCGGCACTCGACACGACAACGATTCGACCACTTCGCCGTTTTCCTATGGCCACGGCTTCGTCATGTCCAGCATCAACCGCCGCACCGTCATGGCGGTCAACAACGGACCATGTTCTTCGTGCACGCGCTTCGGCGCCTTCTCCTCTCCCAATTACACCTTGAGCGGCGTGACCATCGGCACCGCCAGCTTCAACGACAATAACCGCGTCTGGCGCAGCCGTGGACCAACAGTGGCCGGATTCCGCTGATCTGAAGCAGGGCGCGGACGTCCATCGCCGATGGGCGTTCGTGCCGCTGCGGTTTTCTTGCAGACGTCCGGCACGAGGCCTTGGTTGTTGCGCTGGATAGAGTTTCAGCTGGCTGGCAAGAAGCCGGAAAAGTTTGGTTGACCTATTTGAAATCGAGATGGGCAATCGGCGTCTCCAGATCCCAGCAGATGATCGCGAGCGCCGTAAGATCGAAAGCGGCTTGTGCACACATCAGCATTGGATCCGCCCGGTGAGCGCAAAGATCGTTCCGAATACGAGCTCGAACAGCGTTGCCTGTTCGCGCCGCTCAACCCCTGGATCGCATGGTGGGATAGTCCAAACCATACCGAGGTGAGCAGCACCGCCACGATTTTGGCTACGACGCCATGCCCGAGCAGTTTGCCGAGACGCTCGAACAAGTATCCGCGAAACACGGTTTCTTCCCCTAAGCCCCCGACCAGCATGGCCCAGATTGCGGCTGGGAGTATGGCCCGATTTCCTACCAGGTACTGGTATGTCTGATCGATTCGATCGGCACAGCTGGCACCCGCATGGGAAGTGGTCGAGGCAAAAGTCGTGTGTTGCCGAATGCGCGGGGAACGTTGGTCTCAACCCCAAGTCGATATGCACTCAACTGCCAGCAGCAATCCGCGCCGCCAGTTGCAAGTCACTCAAACCACAAGTCGATTTCGTACCCATCCAGTTCCGCAACATAGGAAAACGGATAACCTGGAGCGAATTCGCCGCTGCGCAGCAGTTCGCCACCCGCATGTTCGACCTGTGCAATGGCCAGCGCCACATCTTCCGGTTTTTTCAGTCGGAACCCGAAGTGCGCGATGCCACCAGTAGTCCGCGCGATCGCAGCGTTGCGCTCTAACGCCAGCACATCGAACGGGCACGGACCTCAAACCTGGATTTGATTCTCATCGCGGTAGTACTCGCGAACTCCGAACACCTGCATATAGAACTCGACCGACAGCTGCGGATCGCGCACGGCGAGACTGATGTGGGTGAGTCGGTGTGTCTCGACCATCGCTCCTGCATCAACTCGGCGTTGCGGGCGAACGACTCTGCAGCAATTGCGCGACAATTTTGCTTGCTCGTAGCGACGCGTGCAAGGGGCGGCGGATTCGGCGCGCCAGGGTCGGCCTTTTGCCTTGCTGCAAAAGCACGTCGACCGCGCCACAGCGGCCGGCGCTCAGTCCGCGGTCGGATCGCCTCGTTGGCGATCCGACCTGATGCGACTAGCGCAATCCGTTGCCTACGGCTTTGGCCAGTGTTCCATTGGCATCATCGCCGCTGAACTCCCAGAAGAATGCACCGCCGAGGTTGCGCGTGCGCACATACTGCATCTTGTCGGCGACTGCCTCTGGCGTGTCGTAGCTCCAGAAGGTAGTGCCGTTGTAGATCCAGCGTGCCATCGATTGGGCATGGGTGTAGCTGGGCCAACCGAGATTTTTCAGCACTTTGTAGTCCTCGATCCCGGCTTCATAGGTGCCCTGGGCTGCACTGCCACTTTGATAGAGCCCGTTGTTGAGGTTGGGCACGCCAGTCCAGCCACGACCATAGAAGCCGATGCCCAGGTTGAGCTTCGCCGCAGGCACACCGCGATCCAGAAAAGCCTGGATCGCATTGTCGCTGTTGTAAAAACGCTGATCGCCGGTCGACGGATCGTCGGTTGATCCGAACAGTGCGGAATGGAAGTGCGTGCGCGGTTCCCAGCCACCGTGGAAGTCGTAGGTCATCACATTGATGTAGTCGAGGTAGGGGTGATATGCGCCCGGGTTGGTGACACGAATCTTGTCGATGCCTGCGCCGACGGCGACGGTCAACAATAGGCCGGGCCGCACCGCATTGAGCTGGCTTCGGAACTCGGCCATCAGCGCGGTGAAGTTGGCGTTGTCTTCCGGCTGACCGCAGGCGATGCCGCAGGCCACGGGATACTCCCAGTCGATATCGATGCCATCGAACACGCCCGAGGCCGCACCCGCACCACCAGCGCCGTCGGTAACGGGAAGGTTGCCGCGAATATAGGCATCAATGCAGGACGCGACGAAGGCTACCCGATTCTCCGGGCGCGCCGCGCTGGAGAAGCCGCGCGACCAGGTCCAGCCGCCGAGCGAGATCAACACCTTGATGCCCGGGTGTTGCGCCTTGAGTTTACGCAGTTGGTTCCAGCTACCGCGCAGCGGTTGATTCCAGGTATCTGCTACGCCGTCCACGGATTCGCCCGCGTTGAAGGCTTTGCTGTAGTCAGCGAATGCATCGCCACCGGCGCCGGTGTTGGGATCGGCGGGTTGCGTCACCCCAACCTCGCAACGGTTGTTACGCACGTTGCCAAATGCGTAGTTGATATGTGTGAGTTTAGCCGCCGAGCCGCTGGTCTCAATGTTGCGCACACGATAGTTGCGTGCGTAGATGCCCCACTGGGCGAAGTAGCCAATCACGCGTTTACCCGTTGGCGGATCGATGTCGCGTGTTCGCGCGGTGATCGCGCCGCTCTGTGCGGAGGCGTTGCCAGCGTTGTCGCGAGCACGAACCCGATAGGCGTAGTTGGTCGCGGCGGTGAGACCGCTATTGGTGAAGCTGGTGCCCGCTGGCGAACCCACGAGTGCGCCGTCGCGGTACACATCGTAGCCGGCAACGCCGCTGCCGCCCGCGTTGTCGCTGGATGCATTCCAGCTCAGTGAAATGCTGGAGCTGGTCAGCGATGGCGAGTTGAGTCCCGAGGGCACGCCCGGTGGCGTGGTGTCGGTGCCGCCGCCGTTGACGGTGATGTTGACTGTGGCTGATGTAGTCGAGGCACTGCCGTTGTCGGTTGCCCTGGCGGTCAGCGCATAGCTGCCTGCCGTCGCGCCGTTCCACACCACGCTGTAGGGAGCGCTGGAGTCGACGCCAAGCGACGTGGTGCCGCGGAAGAACTGAACGCTGGCGACGGTGCCGTCGCTGTCCTGCGCGTTCGCACTGACGGTAATGTTGCTGCCTGCGGTAAAGGATTGGCCATTGCTGGGCGCAGTGACACTGACCGTTGGCGGTACGTTTGAGCCGCCATCGCAAACACCCAGATCGCTATACCAGCCGCAGCTTGGGCAGTAGTTGGGCGGCGCGTTCCAGATCGGCACCAATGCTTGGTAGAGTCGCCCTTGATAGGTCATCCGGTTGCCCGGGTTATAGATGGTGCTGGGATTCCAGGCGCTGACGCCGGCGCAGCTGGCGGCTTGGGCTGGCGTCGCCGAGAGCCCGATACTGATGAGAAACAAAAATGCGAAGACCGCCCGGATTGGGGCGAGGAAACAATCTGAGTGCATGCGAGGACTCCAAAAGAAAATACGAATGGCGAGACCGTCAGCGTTGAGTTCGCTCAATCACTGGAGTCGAACCCACTGCGGCGGCAGCAAGACAAGCGATCAAAACAGGCCCTTCTACAAACCCACACTTTCCCCTGTTTGCTTTTGCCGAAGTCTTCGGCGGCTCGCACTTGCTCCAAGTCCGCACTATCTCCAAGGCATCGTTTGCGCGCGTGACAGACGGCGATTTCCGCGACGCGGCGCGACCTTCACCAGCACACTTCGATTGCACTCACGGCTTTGACGTATTGCATCCGAGACCACGAGGTTTCCGTTCGCCGATCGTCCGACGCACAACGACGTTTGCCGCACCATGCGCATTTCATGAACGCGGCTCCGCTTGCCTTGCTGCGAACGCAGAGTTGACTCGCACCCTCGCGGGTGTCGGTCAATGCAGCGCCCGCATCTTGCCAACGTGTTCCCCGGCAGATTCCACAGCGCATTTTTTGGCGCTTTCACAGGGAAAATCCCAGAACTGCCTATTCCGCAGCAGTACTCGATGATCTAGCGTCGACGGTCATAGGTAAGCACCACTGCAATGCCAGTGTAATACCATTGTTTACAATCCGCCAGTCCTATCGCAAGCGATTCCTCGGAATGTTGTCGGTTGACTCGCACAACCCTCAGTAGTTTCCGACAAGTCGCGAGGTGTCAGCCAGACATGGCGAAATCAGGGCATAGAGTGGGCATGCCCAAGGTGCGATGTGCGGCGACGGCGGTCGCTATGGGTGCACGGAAAGTACGCTTGCCAGGCGCCGCCCACTGACCCAATACGAATTATTGGTCCTGTTATGGTATCTACGTTTCATGCGGCACCGAAGCATCAGTGGCAGTAACCCACGGGTACGCGCCAGTCTGGAAAACGATCAGCCTGCAGACTCATGTAACGTATCCACCCCATTCGCAGCCCGCTGCAGGCGATCGCCGATCGCACGCCACGCATCGGAATCAGGAGTGCGTTCGACGAGTATGCGATCGGCGCCCTCGGCGTCCAATGTGCGCAGCGCGGCGTAGAGGTGCCGGGCGTAGTCTTCGGGGTTTTCGGACAGCGCCAATCCCTCGGTGGACGCGGGCAGATGACCGATGCTGAGGACGAGCACGGTTTCTCCTTGCTCGTGGCATTGCCGCCAGCGTGCGGCAAGACGGGAACGCGGGATGTTTTCCGTGGGTGTGCGTGGGGCGTAGTGCGAGGCGAGGGCACCGGACACGCGCGGGCCGTCACTGTGCTGGCCCTCTTCGATGTTTCCGATCACCGCGGCGATGGCATCGCGACTGATCTGGCCCGGACGCAGAATGCGCGCTGTGATTCCGGTGAGATCGATGATGGTGGATTCGATCCCGATGCTGCACGGGCCGCCGTCGAGTACCAGAGCCACGGCGCTGCCGAATTCGTCGCGCACGTGCTGCGCCGTGGTGGGGCTGACATGACCAAAGCGATTGGCGGATGGCGCTGCCAGTCCGCCGCCGAATGCGTTAAGTACGCCGAGCGCTACCGGGTGATTGGGTATGCGCAGTCCGACGCTGTCCTGGCCGCCGGTGACCAGGTCGCTGACCTGCGCTGCCTTTTTCAGGATCAAGGTCATGGGACCCGGCCAAAACGCCGCGGCCAATGTCAGCGCCGCGGCGGGAACATCCGCTGCCCAGTCCGCGACCTGCGCGACCGCGCCGAGGTGCACAATCAGTGGATGATCGGCCGGGCGGCCCTTGATGGCGAAGATACGGCGGATGGCATCGGTATTCGTGGCGTCGCCGGCGAGTCCATAAACAGTCTCCGTGGGCAGGCCGATCACCTCGCCGCGACGCAGGGCGGCAACAGCTTCGGCAATGTCTTGCGCGTCGGGCAGCAGAAGAGTCATGTGTGGATTGTAGGTGCAACCGCGTGCGCAGGGGGCAGCAGATGTTCCCGTCGGGGCGCGACTACAAAAGGTGCGTGCGTAGACGCGTGATTTCGTCGCGCTGCCATTTCGGTGTGCCGCGCCACGCGAGCAGAATGGATTCGGCATCGCGGAGCAGGCCCAGCGCGCCGGGTTCGTCGCCGCGCGCCAATGCCAGTTCGGCACGCGCCAGCGCGATCGACCCGATGCGCGGATGTCCGGGCGCCAGACCGATATGCGCGCGCATTGCGACATCGTCCAACAGCTTGCCTGCGTCGTCGAGTCGACCCAGGCGTCGCCAACAATCTGCAGCCATCTGTTCAATGCCTAAACGATTCTGGTCGGTCGTCGGGAGGCCAGCACTGGCCCCAAGCCCTCGCTCGAACTCAGTGCAGGCGGCATCGGGGTGGCCACGCAGCAGCAGCAACTGGCCTGCAATGGGCGCAACCACATAGGGCTCTACCGTTGGCACCAACACCGACAACAACTTTCGCGATTCGGCGACGGTGCGCTCGGCGCGGTCCAGTTCGCCGCGGTCGAGATAGAGTGTCGCCAACGTGCGCAGCAGGATGCCGTAGTTGACCGATTGTTGCTGCCCGGCCTCGTCATAACTTCTGCGCACTTCGGCCAGCTCGCGTTCGGCCAGGGCGTGATCGCCGGCGGCGCGCGCCACGGTGCCCAAATCGCCGCGCGCGCGCAAGGTTTCCGGATGCTGTGCGCCGAGCAATTTCGTGCGGATCGCGACGACGCGCTGATAGATCGGCACCGCCAGATCGGGTCGACCACCATGGGACGATTCGCGAGCACCCAGCCAGCCAGCAATATCGGCCGACATCAGATTGGGCTCTGGCGCGATTGCATCGGCCAAGCTCAGCGCCTGCTGCAGGGTAGCGCGCGCCTGGGCTTGGTTCGCGTGCACCTGGGCAATGCCAAGCACGCGTAACGCATCAACCGTATCCCAGTGCTGATCGCCATGCGCCCGGCGCGTCAATTGCAGGCTCTCTTGCAAGTCACGAAGGCCAGGCTCGGTGCGCTTGAGCTTGGCCAGCAACGAACCGCGTCCGGACAGTGCCTCGGCGAGCAATTCTGGTTTGGTTTCGTGATCGGAGCGCAGCATGCTGATGGCGCGGTCGTAATCGGCGAGGCTGCGTTCAACGTCGCCAGCGCGGTCGCTGAGATTGGCCAGCGCCGCCAGCATTCGCCCGGCGTCCGCCGAGTTTCGCCGCGCATCGAGACGATCCAGCGACGCGCTAAGGCGTCGCCGCTGCGCATCAGTCGGCATCGGATTCCTGGCGATCTCGGCCTCAGTGAGCACCAAGGCAGCTTCGATGACGCGGCTGTCGTTGGGGGTCAGATGCTGATTGCGCAGTTCGAAAGCACGCCGCAGCATCGGCAGGCCGGTCTCGAATCGTTCGGTACGGGTCAGCACGCGACCGATCAGGCTGAGCATGCGCGCCTCGCCCTCCGGGTCATCGGCGAACGCAGCAGCAGTATCGCGCGCGCCACGTTCGAGCAGCGTCGCGGTGTCCGGCAACGTGCCACGTGGCGAGCTGCGGTCTTCATTGAGCAGCAAGCCTTCAACGAATTGCAGCGACTGTTCGGCGCGTTGCTTCTCAACTTGCGCGCGCTGCGCCTGGCGTGCCGCGATGCCGGCCTGCCAAATCGCCGCCGCGGCGCCGATCAGAATAGCCAGCAACAGTGCGACGCCGGCAATGGCACTGCGCCGATGACGCAGCAAAAAACGCCCGAAGCGGTAGCGGGCACTCGGCGAACGTGCGCGCACCACGCGCTGCGTCTGCCAGCGTTCGATGTCGTCAATCAGTTCGCCGACAGTGGCATAGCGCTGCGCCGGCTGGGGCTGCAGGCACTTGAGTACGATCGCGTCGAGGTCACCGCGCAGTGACTCTGTGGTGCGTGCGTCCAATGCCATCGGCGTTGCATCATTGAGCGGCTGCATGCGCGAAGGCGCAGTCGGCAGCTCGTCCAGCGCATCGGTGCCAGCACGCGGCGGGCGACCGACCAGCAAGTGATAGAGCAGCGCGCCAAGCCCGTAGATGTCCATGCCGATCGCAGCCGGCGCCCCGGAGAACTGCTCGGGCGCGGCGTAGTGCGGCGACAGCGCCCGCCACTCGGTCAGGGTCGGCGCATCCGCGGCCAGGTCGGATTGGCGTGCGATGCCGAAGTCGAGCAGGCGCACATGCCCTTCGCGATCGACCATCACGTTCGACGGCTTCAGATCGCGATGAATGACCAGGTTGGCGTGTGCGTGCGCCACCGCTTTGCACACATCAAGAAACAGTCGAATGCGATCACGCACGCAGAGCACATGCTCGCGGCACCAGCGGTCAATGCGCACCCCATCAACCAGCGCCATGGCCAACCAGGGAGTGCCGTCATCGGCGATTCCGGCATCGAACAGCGGCGCGATGTGCGGATGGTTGAGCCGAGCCAGGATCGACTGTTCCTGGCGGAAACGATCCATTCCGCCGCCGCCGAGCGCCCCCATGGTCAGCAGCTTGATCGCGGCCTGGCGGGTGCTGTCGGGCGTGGTGCACTCACCGCGGTAGACCACCGCCATGCCGCCGCGCCCGAGTTCGTCGCACAAGGTCCAACGCCCGAAGCGCCGGCCGCGTAGCGGGCTGGCGGGTGTACTCGGCGCAGGCATTTGTGCATCAAGCATACCGACGGAATCGGTATCCGCTTGCAACAGGGCAAACACACGCTTCTGAACTGGGGGCGCCAGATGCATCGATTCCAATGCCGCGATGCGTTCCGCAGCAGGAGTGTCGAGCAGGCGATCGAAGGCGGCGTCCGCCTGCCGCCACACCTCCAGCGCATCAGCACTAAGTGAATCGCGCGTCATGCTGTTGGGGGCCCAACGCTGGCAGCCTCGCCTAGACGCGCATGCAGAAACGCTCGGGCGCGCTGCCAGTCACGACGCACCGTGCGTTCGGAGCAGCCAAACAACCGCGCCAGCTCGACAAACTCCACGCCGCCGAAATAATGCATCTCGACGATTTGGTGCTGATGAAAATTCAGTACCTGCAGTTCGGTCAGTACCTGATCCAGCGACAGCATGTCGGCCGAAAGTTGCTCGGCCGCGGGTACGCCAGTGTCGAGGGTGAGATGCTCGTCAGTGCCACCGCGTTTGGCGGCAGTTTCAGCGCGCCAGTGATCAACCACAATGACGCGCATCGCGCGCGCCGCACAGGCGAGGAAATGGCGGCGGTTGTCCAGGCTCAGCGATTGATTCTGTCCCAGCCGAAGCCAGGCTTCGTGCACCAGAGAAGTGGGTGTCAGTGTGCGCTCGCCCATGCTCAGGCGGTTCTGCGCGATGGCGCGAAGCTCCGGATACAGGTGCGTAAATACGGCGTCGAGGCTGCCGCGATCGCCGCTGCTCGCCTCGCGCAGCAGGCGCGTAATGTCAGTGCCAGGCAAAGTCGGATTTCCGCTGAGTCAGGACTTGATTGTACGCTGCCGTGAGGTCTGTTTTCGTGAACTGAGCGGTGGACATTGTACCCGCAGCCACCCGTGGTTCAGGCCAGGCGGTGCGAGATCCACAGCCCGAGTACAAAACTGGCGACGATCAGTATCAGGCCAGCGCTCAGTGCGAGCGCAAACGGGCGGGTGCCGTTGACGAAGGCAATGATGATCTTGCTGATCGAATTGGTGGTCAGCGCCAATGCAATAGCCAGCATCGCCGCGTCGTGATCGAGGCGACCGGCGACGCTAAGCTGAGCCACTGAAGCAGCCGGTGCATGTGCGTCGGCGAAGCCAGCCACCGCCGCCGCCGCGATGGCGCCATATTGGCCAAAGGCGTTGGATAGCATTGCGGAGATCAACAGGATGACGGCCACCACCGCCGCGAAGATCAGCGCCGAACGCAGATCGAATGCGCGGCCAAGGTTGGGGTGCGAGGTATCCTTGAGTGCGTGCCAGGCGCGCCAGCCAGCGAAACCGCCGATGATCGCCGCCGCCAGTCCAGCTAGGACCAGAGCCAGTTTGGCAGCGTCGAGTACGACGGGCGCCAGCAGAGCCAGCACGATCGCCAGCTGCAGCACCGTAGCAAGATTGGCCAGCAAAGCACCAGCCAACGCACCGCTGCGTTCCTCCGGATCGTTGCGCGCGCGCGTTGCCATTGCGCCAATGGTTGCGGTAGCCGAAATGAAGCCGCCGGCCAGGCCGGAGATCGGCAATCCCAGTCGCGGGCCGAGCGCACGCTGCGCCACATAGCCGAGGGCATTGATCGCCATCACCAACACCACCAGGCGCCACAATTTCTGCAGATTGAACACGCCCCAGGGATCGAGCGCGCGATCGGGAAGCAGAGGTAGCACGATCAACACCGCGCCCAGCAGCAACAGCCCATCGTGCAGTTCCTGCGCCGATAGCGTTTTCCGGACGAAATCGTGCAACCGCGACTTGGCCGAGAGCACCAACGCAATCCCCGCGCCGAGCGCGGCGCTGAGGCCCGCCTGCGACATCGCCAGCACGCCGATCAGAAAAGTGGCAAACATGGCCACTTCGGTGGTCAAACCAGGCGCCTTGTCCTGGCTGTTGCGATAGCTCATCAGGCCAGCGAGACCTACAAATACTGCGCCCGCAACGATGGCTGGCATGCCGATGATCGCGGCCATCGCGCCGCTGAGGCTGATCAGGCTGAAGGTGCGAATGCCGGCCACCATCGGACCATCGTCACCGCTCTTGCGGCTTTCGCGCTCGATGCCGATGAGCAATCCAACGCCAAATGCGGTTGCCAGCCCAGTCAGTTGGGTGTCCATGATGGCGCCCTTTAGCGCGTGCGTGCGCTGTGGCCACTGTAGCAAGCTGCGCAACATCCACGCGTTTTTCTCGCGCACCCGCATCCGTTGAGTCAGCAGGTCGGCGCTGGGTTCGTCGCGCGCCTGGTCATCGCTGGTGCGTTCATCACTGTCTCCTTCATCTTGTGCTGGCTAAGCTACGCGGCCGCGCGGGTGTACGTCAACGCAGATGTTTCGATGGATTCGATAGGCTCAACCGATCAGCAGGAATTGCGCGCACTACGCCAGCGCCTGGGCGAGGTGATGGCGCGGGATCAGGCACGCCTGCGCGCGGCGCTGGATCGGGCCGAGGCGAAGGCGCGAGTCGTTGCAGCGTCATCGTCCGATGCGACTGGAGCGAACGAGCTTGAATCGCTGAAACGCGCCTTCCAGATTTCCAGCGCGCGCCGCAGCGGGCGCGCGGCCAGTGTTCCCGCGATCAAGCTGGACGAATCGTTGCCGGTGTCGCGCGATGCGGAGCGTATCGTCGAGCTGATCCGTAAGCATCGAGTGGTGGTGATCGCCGGAGAGACCGGTTCGGGCAAGACCACGCAGTTGCCCAAACTGTGCTTGGCGGCGGGGCGCGGCGTTGCGGGCATGATCGGATGCACCCAGCCGAGGCGCATCGCTGCGCGCAGCGTGGCGCGCCGCGTAGCGCAGGAACTCGGCACCGAAGTCGGCGCGCTGGTCGGTTTTCAGGTGCGCTTTACCGATCAGGTCGGTGACAACACGCTGATCAAATTCATGACCGATGGCATTCTGCTGGCGGAGACGCAGAACGATCGACTGCTCAGTGCTTACGACACCCTGATCATCGACGAGGCGCACGAGCGAAGTCTCAATATCGATTTCCTGCTGGGTTATCTCAAGCGCCTGCTCGAACGGCGCCGTGATCTGAAGATCATTGTGACTTCGGCAACCATCGACACTGATCGCTTCTCGAAACACTTTGGCGACGCACCGGTAGTCGATGTCGAGGGGCGCAGCTATCCGGTCGAGGTGCGCTATCGCCCCGCAATCACCGAGCCCGCTGCGCCATCCAACCGGCCGGCCGGACGTAGCGAGGCGGACCATAGATCCGGTGCACGCTCCGATCCGCTGGCCGACGCAGTGGAAGAAATCAGTCGCGAAGATCCGCTCGGCGACATCCTGGTATTTTTGCCCGGCGAACGCGAAATCCGTGATGCCCACGATGCGCTGGAACGCCGTAAGTTTCGAGAGACCGAGGTGTTGCCGCTTTACGCGCGGCTTTCGGCGCGTGATCAAGACCGCATTTTCAATCCGGGCCCCAAGCGCCGCATCGTGCTCACTACCAACGTGGCCGAGACCTCGTTGACGGTGCCGCGCATTCGCTATGTGATCGACAGCGGCGAGGCGCGCATCAATCGCTACAGCCATCGCCACAAGGTGCAGCGTCTGCACATCGAGCCGATCTCGCAGGCCAGTGCAGATCAACGCAAAGGTCGCTGCGGGCGCGTGGGTCCGGGCATCTGCTATCGCCTCTACGACGAGTCGGATTATTTGCAACGCCCGCGCTACACCGATCCGGAGATTCTGCGTTCTTCGCTGTCCGGGGTGATTCTGCGCATGATGAACCTCGGCCTGGGTGCGATTGAACAATTTCCATTTCTGGAACCCCCTGGCGAGCGCGCGACCAACGATGGCTATGCGCAATTGCTCGAACTCGCGGCGATCAGCGAGGATCGGCGCCAGCTCACCGCCATCGGCCGTCAACTGGCACGGCTGCCGATCGACGTGAAACTTGCGCGCATGCTGCTGGAGTCTGAGAAGCTCGGCGCGCTGCGCGAGATGATCGCCATCGCGGCGTTCCTGTCGACCCAGGACCCGCGCGAGCGACCGGCCGATGCGCGCGCCGCCGCCGATGCCGCGCATGCCCAGTTTGTCGATCCACATTCCGACTTTGTCGGTGTGCTCAGGCTTTGGGCCGCCTACACGCTGGCGCACGAGGAGCTCACCCAGTCGAAGTTGCGTGATTGGTGTGAATCGCGCTTTCTCTCGTTCATGCGCATGCGCGAATGGCGCGAACTGCATCGGCAACTTCTGCTGCAGACCGATGAGCTGGGATGGAAGCTGGCGGCCGCAGATAAGCCAGCCAATTTCGAAGCGTTGCATCGCGCGCTGATCTCCGGGCTGCCCGGCAACCTCGGACACAAAGATGAGAAGGGCATCTACCATGGCCCGCGCGGGCGGCGTTTTCAGGTATTTCCAGGCTCGGCTGTGGCCAAGAGTCCGCCGCTGTGGGTGCTATCGGCTACATTGCTGGATACGCAAAAGCTGTACGGCATCACCAATGCGCGCATTGAACCGCAGTGGGCGGTGGAACAGGCCGCCCACCTGATTCGCCGCGCGCACCACGACCCGCATTGGGATCGCAAGCGCGGACAGGTAATGGCATTTGAACAGATCACGCTTTTTGGATTGATTCTGGTCGAGCGCCGGCCGGTGCATTACGGCAGCATTGATCCAGTGGCCGCGCGCGCCATCTTTATCCACGAGGCGCTAGTGCCTTGCGAAATCGATCTGCGGGCACGTTGCATTGCGCACAACCGCGACGTGCTGGCGCAGGCCCGCGCCGAAGAGGCCAAGCAGCGCCGGCACGGATTGCTGCGTGACGAAGCCGAGCTTGCGGTCTGGTGGGACGCGCGACTGCCGACCGATATCCACAATGCCGCGGCATTGGAGGCCTACGCGCGCCGGGCAAAGCCAGAACAGTTGCAGGCGCTCGAATGGCAGCTCGATGATGTCTTGCAGAGCGGCAGCAGCGACGCGGATCGATTCCCGCAACACTGGAACTCGGGAAGCGATGCGCAGGGGCGCGAACGATGCCGACTCAGCTACGTGTTTGACCCGGGCAAGGCGGACGATGGTGTCACTTTGCACTTACCACTGGCGTGGCTCAATGCGGTGACGCAGGCGCAGATCGGCTGGTTGGTGCCCGGTTTGCTCGAAGCCAAAGCTGCCGAACTGATTCGCGCTCTGCCCAAGGCGCTGCGGCGCAATTTTGTACCGGCGCCCGATTTCGCGCGGGCATTTGTCGAAGCACAGACCACGCGCACGGAAATCTTGACCACCGCACTGGGTGCCTATCTCAGGCGTGTCACCGGTGTTGAGGTACCGTCAGTCGAGTGGCAGGTCGCCGAGAGCGCGCTGCCCGCCCATCTGCGCATGCGCATCTGTCTGCTCGACGAGGGCAAGCAGGTACTTGCCGAGAGTCGCGATCTGAATGGCCTGCGCCAGCAGTATGGCGAGCGGGCGCGTGCTGCATTTGCTGAGAAAGCAGCAGGCGAATTGGCACAGGAGGACCTGCGTGCATTTCCAGCCGAACCCATAGTGCATAGCGTCACCGCAGCTTCCGGAATGCACGCGTTCCCGGCGTTGGTCGATCGAGTTCATCGTGTCGATCTGGCAGTGTTTGAACAGGAAGCGGAAGCGCGCAGCGCGCATGCCGCCGGGGTCAGGCGTTTGCTGCGCTTTGCGCTCGCCGAGAAACTCAAGCAGGTGCGCAAGCAGTTGCCACTGGGCGCGAAACTGGCGCTCGCCTACACGCCGATGGCCTCGCCCGAACAATTGCGCGAGGACATCGCGCAGGGCGCGCTCGATGATCTGCTGGCGCTGGACAGCGCCACGGCGCGTTCGCTGGATGCTTTTCGACTGAGTGAAAGCACGATTGCAAGGCAACTCTCGCTACTGGCGATTGAGCGGCTGAACGCAGTCGAAGCAGCGCTCGCTGCCTATGCCGAGCTGATGCCCCAGCTGAAATCCGGCTTGATGGGCTTTGCCCAGGCCAATCTCGAGGACCTGCGCGAACAGGTCGCGCATCTGGTCTTCCCCGGCTTCGCCCGGCAATTTGCCATTGGCCGCATGCGCGAACTGCCACGCTATCTGAAAGCGATGCGCCTGCGCGCCGAACGCTTGCAGAACGATCCGCGCAAGGATCAGGCGCGTATGCTGATCGCACGCGATTTTGAACTGCAGTTGGCGCAGCTAAAATCGAACTGGCAGCGGCGTCTGCCGGCGACAGACGCGACCGCGAATTCGCCGCTGATTCACTCTGCGGCTGTGGACCACCCGGAAGCTTCGCTGGCACAGATCGATGCTGTGCGCTGGGCGATCGAGGAGCTGCGTGTGCAACTTTTTGCCCAGGATCTGGGTACGCGCGAACCGGTCTCGGAGAAGCGCATCCAACGCGCGCTTGAAGCGCTTGCCCGAAACGGATGACGTTGCCAGCGGCGCCCTGCAGCGCGAAAGAGTGTCCGCGCATAGCGTCGACCCACACTGGCTCGGTGGGTACGCGCTGCGCGCGGGCTCTATTGCTCGACGGTCGCCACGACATTCCTTACTCCATAGCGATGCCGCTACGCTTGCCTCATGAAATCTCCTGAAGTGCACCACAATCTTGCGTCCTGGCTCGCCGATCAAGCCGCGCGCGGTGCGGTTGCCGTGAGCGTGCGGCAGGCTTGTGAGCGTGTGGTTGCGGCGGGGCTTTCGGGGGAACGCGAGGAGGAGCTGACCGCGACCCTCGATCTGCTCGCCTGGCTGCGTGTGGACACCGACACGTTGGCCGCCACCATTTTGCATGCCGCCGGTCTGGACGATTCAGCAGCGGCGCTGCGTACACTGATCGAAGGGCAGCGCGAGGCAGCCAAAGTGTGGACGCTGTACGCCACGCGCGGCACCACTGGCAGCGCCGAAGGGCTGCGCCGTTTGTTGCTGTCAATCATCAAAGATCTGCGGGTGGTGTTCATCCTGTTGGCGACGCAGCTGGTGCGGCTGCGTCAGGCGGCAAGCCTGCCGGACGAAGAGCGGCGCGCGTTGGCGCAGCTGACTGCTGACATCCACGCGCCGCTGGCCAATCGATTGGGTGTGTGGCAGTTGAAATGGGAGCTGGAGGATCTGAGCTTTCGCTTCCTGCAGCCGGAAAATTACCGGCGCATCGCCAAGGCGTTGGACGAGCGTCGTGGCGACCGTGAGGGATTTATCGAGCACGTAAAACGCGAACTATCGCAGACGCTGACGGCGGCGGGTGTAGCCGCCGAGGTTGCCGGGCGGCCAAAACATATTTACTCAATCTGGCGCAAGATGAGCCGCAAGGACGTCGATATCGATGGGTTGTACGACATCCGTGCCGTACGCTTGTTGGTCAAGGATATTCCCGACTGCTACGCGGCGCTGGGCGTGGTGCATGCCACCTGGCCACCGGTTCCGGGTGAGTTTGATGACTACATCGCGCGACCCAAAGGCAACAACTACCAGTCGCTGCACACTGCGGTGATCGGGCCGCAGGGCAGGACGCTGGAGATCCAGATCCGCACGCAGGAGATGCACGAGCATGCCGAATTGGGTGTGGCTGCGCACTGGCGCTACAAAGAAGGTGGCGGCGCCGACTCGGCGTTTGAACGCCGCATAGCCGGTCTGCGCCAGATGTTGGAAGCCAAGGCAGATACCGAGTCCGATGCGGCTTTGCTCGCTGGCATGCAGACCGAAGTCATCGACGATCGAGTCTATTTGCTGACGCCGCAGGGCAAAGTGTTGGAAATGCCGCGCGGCGCCACCGTGCTAGATTTTGCCTACCACGTGCACACCGATGTCGGCCATCGCTGCCGTGGCGCCAAGGTCAACGGCCGGTTGATGCCGCTGGACGTGGTGCCGTCCAGCGGTGATGTCATCGAGATCGTCACGGGCAAAGTATTGGAACCACGCCGTGACTGGCTGATGGCATCGCGCCAGTTCCTGACAACGCCACGTGCCAAGGAAAAAGTACGCGCATGGTTTCGCCGACTCGACCACGACCGCAATGTGTCGGCTGGCAAGGAGGTACTCGAGAAAGAACTCAGGCGTGTGGCCATGCATGAGGCCGACCTGGCTCTGGTGCCGGCGCGCTTCAATCTGAAAACGGTAGATGATCTGCTGGTTGCCGTCGGCATCGGCGAAGTCAGCTCCGGCCAGATTGCCCGTGCACTGCACGAGATCGCGCAACCCAAGACTGAAAAACCTGAGCACAGCGCCGAGCCCGTTCGCGCCAAACCGCGCGACAAGGACGCGATCATTATCGAGGGCGTTGGCAATCTGTTGACCGTCATTGCGCGCTGCTGCCAGCCGGTGCCGGGTGATGCGATCATCGGCTATCTGACCAAAGGCCGCGGCGTCAGCATTCATCTCAGTAGCTGCAAGAGCCTGCAGAGTTTGAGCCTGCGCGCTCCAGACCGCATGATCCAAGTCGAATGGGGCGGCCGCGGCGGGCAGGCCTACGAGGTGGATATTCTGGTGCGCGGCTATGACCGCAAAGGGCTGCTAAAGGATGTATCGAGTGCGATTTCTGCCGCCGATGCGCATGTGCTCGCTGCCAGCACGCGACTGGATCGCGATCATGGGCTGGCCGAAATGAATTTTGCAGTGCGCGTCAGCGACTTTGGCCAACTGACCGGTTTGCTCAACCGGGTAGCCGCCCTGCCCAACGTCATCGAGGCACGCCGCTTCATGGGTAAGCGGAGCTAGATTCCTGGCTTCGCGGTAAGCGGCGATGGCCGAATCGGTCGCAATCATTGTTCGCCGAGGCCGGCCATTGTCGGCGTGCAGGCCGCTCCTACACGCAAATTGCCGTGTTAATCTGCGTCAACCCCGCATTCGATGGGGATTCGACAGGCATGTTCGCTTTGTGATCGAGATTCCGGGATACAAAGTACTCAGACAGTTAGGCCGGGGCGGCATGGCTACGGTTTATCTGGCTATGCAGGAATCAGTGGATCGCGAAGTCGCGCTCAAGGTCATGTCGCCAGCGCTGATGGTCGACCCGAACTTCGGCGAGCGCTTTTTGCGCGAAGCCCGCATCGCCGCCAAATTGCATCATCGGCATGTGGTTGGCGTGCATGATGTCGGCAAATTCAACGACATCCATTACATCGCCATGGAGTACCTGCCCGGCGGGTCTTTCCACATCGACGATGGCAAGCCGCGTGAGCCGACCGCGGTACTGCGCGTGGTGCGCGAGATCGCCACGGCGCTGGCCTATGCGCATAGCAAGGGTTTTGTGCATCGCGACGTCAAACCGGACAACATTCTGCTGCACTATGACGGGTCCAGTGCGCTCACTGACTTTGGCATCGCGCGCGCCAATGATTCGGCAACACGCATGACCCGCACTGGGGCGGTGATCGGCACGCCGCACTACATGAGTCCGGAGCAGGCGCGTGGCCGGCCGCTCGATGGCCGTGCGGACCTGTATTCGCTAGGCGTGGTGATGTTCGAATTGCTGACCGGGCGCACGCCGTTCATTGCCGATGACCCGCTTGCGGTGGGCATCATGCACATCACCGAGCCGGTGCCGCGCATGCCGTCGCCGCTCGATGTACTGCAACCAATCGTCGACAAGATGATGGCGAAGACGCCGGAAGATCGTTTCCAGACGGGCGAAGACATTGCAGCGGCAATCGGCGATATTGAATTGGACATTGCCTCGGGCGAGCTGCAGGGTCTGAAGGCACCCGATGAAGGCTATAGCCGCAGAATTTTTTCGGAAGCATCGCGCACTCAGCGACTGCCCAGTTCGCGCACGCCGACCGAAGCGTTCAACCGCCGCACCGAGCCCAAGCTCGGGCGTGTCGATGAAGTCACCCGCATGGAACGGCGCCCCGGTGCGCCGGGGGCGTCCGCCCGAGCGGCTGCTATTTCGGCAGCGCGCGGACCCAAGCGTTGGCCATGGGTAGTGCTGGTATTGCTGTTGCTGGGCGGCGTGGGGCTATGGCTGGGCCAGGACAAGCTACGCCAGCTGCTGCCCAATTCGGATGTCTCGGCGGCGTTGGCCAAGGCACAAATGGCGCTGAATGCTGGCAATCTGGTGACCGACGACAACAACGCGCGTCAGCTATTTGAGGGCGTGCTGCGCATCGACCCGGATCATCAGCAGGCACGACAAGGGTTGCAACGGGTCGGTGAATCGGTGCTCGAACAGGCGCGGTTGGCGCTGGGCAAACGTGAATTCTCCGAAGCCAAGCGTCTGGGGGGATTCGCGCGGGAAATTCTTCAAGGCGGCATCGCACTGGACGACTTCGAAAGCCAGCTGGCGGCGAACGAACAGAGTCATCTCAAGGTAGGCGATCTGCTCAGCCAGGCCGAGGCTGCGCTGGCAGCCCAATCGTTGGGCGGTGAACAGGGCGCACTGGCCCTGTATCAAAAGGCCATGGCGGTTGACGAAACCAACAGCATCGCGCTGAAGGGACTGCAGAACGCGCTGGCAGCCTTGGCACAGCAAGCGGATGCGGCAATCCAGAAAGGTGATCTGGCTGCGGCCAGTGTTGCCATCGAGGAAATCGCACGGGTCAGCGGCAACTATGCCGCGCTGCCCGAACTGCGGGCGCGACTTGCTGCGGGCCAGACCGATGCAATTGATGCGCTGGAGCAAGACCTCGAGCGTGCCGAGCGCTTCTTCAATGAAGGCGCGTTGATCAGCCCACGTGGCAGCAATGCGTTGGACGTTTTTCGCAGTGTCATTGCACGCGATCCGCAGAACCTGCGTGCTCAGGCTGGCATTCGACGCGTCGCCGCCAAGCTTCTGGATCAGGCGCGCGCTGCGTTGCGCGAGCAGAAGTTCGACGTTGCCTCGCGGCTGACGGCCGAAGCGCGCCAACTTGATCCCCAGCTTGAGGGTTTGCGCGCATTTGCCACGCAACTGCGCGACGCCGGCGAGCGTCGTGATATCCAGTCATCACAAAGCACGCTCAATGCTGGACAGAGCCAGGACGTGCGGAAGCTGCTCGACGAAGCCGCCGTACTGGTGGCGCGCGGCGATCTGATTGATCCTCCCGGCGGCAATGCCTACGATAAATATCGCAGCGTGACCAACATTGACCGCAACAATGCCGAGGCACGCGACGGCATCAATGGATTGCCCGCAGCAGCGAAAGGACTGTTTGAGGAGTCCATCAATGCCGGACGCCTGTCGGCGGCATCAGGCTATCTGAGCGTGGTGCAACAGCTCGCTTCCGGCGACGCTTCGCGTACCAACATGGAGCAACGCCTGGCCCATGCCTGGCTGGCACAGGGCATTGCGCGACTCGACGAAGGCAAGGCGGACGCCGCTGGCAAGGCCTTGGCAAATGCACGCAAACTTGCGCCGGGCCTGGCGGGCCTGGTCGAGGCTGAAGCGCGTCTCAAGTGAATGTAAGCAAGTACCGCGGCCGCTGCCGCACCCCGCCCCTGCGCTTGAATCGATCAGCGCAGCGTCATATCCAGAGTGTCGCCATCCGGTTCGATCTGACGAATGCGCACCGGCAAATACCCCAGAGACGGCGCAATCCATGTAGTGGTCTGGCGGCCCGACCCGCGGCGAACTCGTTCAACTCGTATAGCGTCAAGCACTCCGCGTGGCGTTTCAAGCTTCTCGGTGCCAGCCACCCGGTACTGATTCGACTCGATCCTGCGCTTGTCGGCAACACGATACTCTAGCTTTTCAACGTTTTGAGCCAAGTCGACTGCCAACGCCAGTACCACCAGATTGCGATCGAGCAGGCCAGCTTCATAAGGAAGGGTGAAGTCTTCATCGCCATCACGCCCGCTGACCCGTTCGACGTTGGGCATTATCGACAGCGCACGTTGCTTGGAATTGAAGCGCATCTTCTGAATGAAGGAATAGCGCAGCGTTTGCGGCTTGCCGTCGGTCCATCGAAACTCGGAGCGCTCGTCGATGTCGACCCCCGCCAGGCTGGCCATGCCCCTGGTGCCCTCGGTATGACTGCGAAACAACCAAGCGTCGCTGTTCAGGCGCTCTAGAGTGAGCGTGGCCTCGCCCAGCGGCTTGCCATTGCGGCTCACCTCGAACTCCAAGGCGAAGGGCGGCATTTCGGCCAACGCAGCGGCCGATGCGAGCGAGAAGAAAATGAGGGCAACAAGCCTGCGCATGAGCATGTGGTTCCCGTCGGCGATCGGATTGGATGTTGAAGCTTAGTCGGCGTTAACTGAGCGGCGACCAAACCCCATTGGAAAATTACGGAACTATTTGTCGCGGCCGTGATTGCGCCACGTCGTCAATCAACACGCGGCCCTCGCTGTGCCGGACCCGATGTGCGCAGAACAGCGCGATACTTGCAATCATCAGACCGTGCTCGACCGGAAGCAGCCGCTTTGCCAGCGACTCAGCGCTATCGCCGGATACCACAGGAATTCGCGCCTGCGCGATTACCGGGCCCGCATCCAGCGCAGGAATTACAAAATGTACGCTGGCGCCATGCTCGACGTCACCGGCATCGAGCACCCTTTGATGAGTATGCAGCCCCGCGTAGCGAGGCAATAGAGACGGATGAATATTGATCAAGCGCTGGGTGCGTGGCGCCACCGCCTCGCTTGAAAGTATGCGCATGAATCCGGCACAGACAATCAGGTCGGGACGCACCGCATCTACTTCCCTGAACAGGGCTTGGTCGCACTCCTGGCGAGCGCCAAAAGCTGCAGGGTTCAACACCAACGTCGGTACGCCGGCGTGCTGCGCCAGCGCAATCGCGCCGGCTTTGGCCTTGTCGCTGAAGACGCCGACGACTTCGGCGTTGAGCTCGCCTTCGGCGCAGGCGCGCAAAATCGCGGCGAGATTCGATCCGCGCCCGGACGCCAATACCGCGACGCGCAAGCCGGTACGCCGCGCCGAAGCTTCAACCGATGCGGACACGCTCGTCGCCATGCACAGGTTCGACTTGGCCGATCTCACAACTGGCGAGTCCATGCACGGCCAGCGCATCGCGGATCGTGGCAACGTCGGTGCGATCGATGAGCAGGGTAAAACCGATACCGCAGTTGAACGTGCGCCACATCTCGGAGTCGGCGATGTTGCCGGTGCGCTGCAGCCACTCGAACACAGGCGGCAGCTTGATCGCGCTGGCGTCGATCGCAAGCCCTAGCGCATCCGGCACGACGCGGATGATGTTTTCCTTGAGGCCGCCGCCGGTGATGTGCGCCATTGCATGTACATCGAAGCGCTTGAGCAGATCCAATACCGGCTTGACATAGATTGTAGTTGGCGACATCAGCACATCGCCGAGCGTGCCTTCGCCGAATCTCTGGGCGAGGTCGGCGCCGCTGACGCTGATGACCTTGCGGATCAACGAGTAGCCGTTCGAATGAGGGCCGCTGGCGGCGACGCCAAGAATCACATCACCAGCCCGCACCTTGCTACCGTCAAGCAATTGCGATTTTTCCACTGCGCCAACCGCAAACCCTGCCAGATCGTATTCTCCGGGCGCATACATGTCCGGCATTTCGGCGGTCTCGCCCCCGATCAGCGCGCAGCCAGCCTGTTCGCAACCATGGGCGATACCGCCAATCACTGCCACCGTGGTATCGACATCGAGTTTGCCGGTCGCGAAATAATCGAGAAAGAACAACGGTTCGGCACCTTGAACCAACACATCGTTGACGCACATGCCGACCAGATCGATGCCGATGCTGTCATGTCGACCCAGGGTTTGCGCCAGTTTCAGCTTGGTGCCAACGCCATCGGTGCCCGACACCAGCACCGGCTCGCGATAGCGGCCGGCGAGTTCGAAAAGTGCACCAAAGCCACCCAGGCCGCTCATCACCTCTTTGCGGAAGGTGCGTGCAACCAAAGGTTTTATGCGTTCGACCACGGCCTCTCCTGCGTCGATGTCAACGCCCGCATCGCGATAGGTCAGTCCGGCCGGAGCCAAAGTCGCCGATGACGATTCGCTTGTTGGAGCCGCGGCGGCGGTGGGATGGGTTGCGGTCATGGTGCGCGGCGCGAATCACAGGGGCGGGCAGGATACCAGCGCGATTGACCTGCGCAGCACCAGAGTTCGGGAAAAGCGCAGACGACGGATCGTTGCAGTCTGCGCACTGGATCACTTTTACTGGCGATCTCGATGGCGGCTACACTGCCGCGCAGCTAAGCTCCGCGTTCTGTCGAGGAGGGTCGTCGATGCGAAATTCTCTGCGTGCAAATGTGCGACGGCGTGCCATGCCAGTCGGAGTTTCAGGATCCGTATCTTCGTATCCATGGGCGCTGACGCCGTGAGTGTGTCGCTGCAGTTGTTGGGTCAGAACCTCGCGGCGATCACCAGCCTGCTGTTTGGCTTGCTGGCGCTTTGGCGCCCGCGTCGTATCGCCAACGCGGTCTCGTTTGAGCTGCGCGGCGCGCGCGGTCGTGCCGAACTGAGAATAGGCTTCGGTGGCTTCATGATCGGGCTCTCCGCATTCGTTTTATGGAGTCAACACCCGGTAGCGTTCGCAGCGCTGGGTTGTCTCTGGCTGGGCGGAGCGGCTGCGCGCATACTGGTATGGGTGATCGATCAGCCAGTACTGGACCGCAGCTATATGTTGATCTTCCTGTTCGAGCTCGCGCATGCCGCGCTCTTGCTTTCGGGGCAGTTGGGAACACTCTGAACCGACGGTCACAACCGGCACCCGCGCAGGCGCAAATGTGCTGGCGCGCAAGGGCCGGGCGAATGCGATGCGGCTCTATGGCCTGACCGGTTCGGCGTTTCCTGGAAACGATTGCCTGCGCTGTGTGCAACTGGGGCGTTGTTGCGCGTTGCCGGCCGCTATCATGCCAACTCACTGAATCCGGAACGACGGGTATGCGCTGGTTACTGATTGTCTCGATGGGGTTGGTCTGCTGCGCGCTGGCGCGCGCTGCCGATGTTGAAATTTACACCAGTACCGCCGAAGTCGCATCGCAGAGCGACAAGGATCGCGAATCCGGGTTGCGCGCTGCGCTGCGCAATGTGTTGATCAAGGCTTCCGGAGATGCGCGCCTGGCGCAGGAACCGGCGCTTGCCCCAATGTTGAGCCGCGCTGCTGGGCTGGCCCGCCATTACTCGTATCGAGAATCAGCGCACACCGCGGCCGATGGCGCCGTTCAAGTCAGATTGTTGCTTGAAGCCGAATTTGATCCGCTCGGTATTGAGACGGCGATACGCGAACTGGGGCGCCCGCTGTGGGCGCGCGAGCGTCCAACGGTTTTGGTCTGGTTGGTGATCGACAACAATGGAACCAAGCAAATCGCCAGTGCCTTTCAACAGTCCGCGTTGGGGGCGTTGCTGGAGACCGCTGAAAAACGCGGTCTGCCTGTGCAGTTTCCACGAATGGACGGTGCCGATCTCAATCGTGTCAATCCAGTGACTCTGTGGGAAGCGCCGCCAGCGACCATTATCGGCGCCAGTCAGCGCTACAACGCTCATGTGGTGTTGGTGGCGCGACTGCAGAAAGCCGCATCGGGCTGGACAGCACGCTATACGCTGATTGATGGGCGCGAGTTTGAGAGTTGGGAAGCGCGCGACACGCTCGCCGCTGGCGTGCTGGCCCAAGCCATAAACGGCGCCGTCGACCGTATTGCGCGACGCCATGCCATCGATAACGGCGGCCCGGCACTGGGTGCAATCCAGGTCTGGGTGGAGGATTTGCGCTCGGCAGCGGATTACGCTGCGGTGATCGGTTACCTGGATAAATTATCCGTGGTGCGCGATGTCGCCCCTGCGGCCGCGCAAGGCGGTCGGGTGCTGCTGTCGCTGCAGGTTGACATCGGGATGCTGCGCCTTCGCCAGTTGATGGCGCAGGACGGCGTGCTCAATTTGGAGCCCGGTGCAGCCCAAGCAGATCTGTTTGCGCTGCGCCTGGTTCGCTGATGTGGCGGTATCTACCCAACGCGATCTCCGTTGCACGCGGGGCGGCGACGTTTCCGGTGGTCTGGCTGATTCTCGATGGCAGATGGCTCTGGGCATTCTGGGTAGCGTTGCTGGCCGGCCTCTCAGACCTGCTGGACGGCTCGCTGGCCAAGCGCTTTCATTGGCAGAGCCGCCTCGGCGCCGGCTTGGATGGCTTGGCCGACAAGCTGCTTCTATTTGGTATTTTTTTGGCGCTCGTGCTGATCGGGCGTTTGCCGATGTGGTGGCTGATACTGGTGCTGGCGCGCGATCTGGTGATCGTGGTTGGCGCGTGGTTCTACAACCGGTTGATCGAAAAGTTGCGACCCGAGCCCAGCTGGCTGGGCAAGGCCAGCACCGCTGCGCAAATTGCGCTCGCCCTGCTGATCATCGCCAATAGCGCTTGGCAATTGCAGCTACCAGAACTCGAAAAAATGCTTTTCTGGATCGCCGTTGGGTTGACCACTCTTAGTGGAATCCACTACATCGTCATCTGGGCCCGTCGTGCGTATCTCCGTTTTGGCGCGCGCCCATGAGGAACGCTTTATGACTCGAGAACATAAATGGCAGTGGTTGGCGGCAGTCGTGGCAATCGGTTGCCTGTTCTATCTGCTGGCGCCGGCATTGACACCGTTTGCGCTGGCGCTGCTGCTTGCCTATCTTGGCGACCCCGTCGTTGATTGGTTGGATCGCCGCTTTTCGCGCACTACATCCGTAGTCATTGTGTTCTCCGCGATGACGCTGGCGGTCGCGGGCGTGCTGGCCCTGCTCATCCCGGAAATCATTCGCCAGGCCAGTGGCTTTCCCGAGCAGCTGGAAAAACTGGGTGGCTGGTACAACACCGTGCTCACGCCGTGGGCGCGTCGGGATCTCAATCTTGACCTGAGCCGCGTGGATTTCAGCTCGTTGCTGGATACCGCCCGCGCCCACCTGCAGGACATCGGCAAACTGTTGCCCAAGGTATTTGCCGGGGTGGGTAAATCCAGCGCAGCGGTGCTCGGCATTGTTGCCAATCTGCTGTTGATTCCGGTCATCACCTTCTACTTCATGCGCGACTGGGATGTGTTGGTATTGCGCGTTCAACACTTGCTGCCCAGGCAGCTGGAACCGACCATCAGCCAGCTCGCGCGCGAGTCGAATCAGGTGCTCGGCAGTTTTCTGCGCGGGCAATTGTCGGTGATGATCGTGCTCGGTGCGCTTTATGCTGTCGGGCTCACCCTATCCGGAGTGCAATTTGGCCTGTTGATCGGATTCATCGCCGGCCTGCTCAGTTTCGTACCGTACCTTGGCGCGGCGGTCGGTATTGGCGCCGGTGTGATTTCGGCTTTAGTCAGTCCTGGCGATCCCTGGATCAACGTAGCCCTTGTGGCAGCGGTGTTCACCGTCGGTCAAATTGTAGAGAGTTTTTTTCTGACGCCCTGGCTGGTCGGCGACAAGATCGGTTTGCACCCGGTCGCAGTGATCTTCTCGGTCATGGCAGGCGGCCAGTTGTTCGGTTTCTTTGGCGTGCTGCTGGCGCTGCCCGTTGCCGCAGTGGTGATGGTGGTGCTGCGTCATGCGCACCAACGCTATTTGGCCAGCACCATGTATGGAGCGGTGCCAGCAGCGGGCACATCGGTCGCTGATGGGTTGCTCGTGCCGGTAGACGGCGAAATTGGTGTGGTGGCAGCGCCCACGACACCGAGTTCGGATCCGCTAGCGTGACCGATACTCCGGCGTCGCAGTTGCCGTTGCGCCTGCGTTTCCCATCACCGCGGCGCTTTGATGCGTTTGTCGCGGGTGAAAATGCCGCTGTCATCGCTGCTGTTACCCAGCTTGCGCATGGTCCGGCAACCGAGAGTCTGTTTCTGTCCGGTCCGGAGAGTAGCGGCAAGACCCATCTGCTCAGCGCGGCGGTCACCGATACTCCGGGGGCGATTTATCTGCCGTTGGCGCAACTCGGCGCGCAGGCCGAAATGATGATCCTCGCAGTCACCCAGGCGCCGTTGATCTGCGTCGATGAAGTCGACATTCTGGCGGGCCAGCGCCCGCTTGAAATCGTACTGTTCGATCTGTTCAATCGCGTGCGCGATAGCCGCGGGCGCATCATATTTGCGGCGCGCAATGTGCCGGCGCGCATCGGCATCGCGCTGCCGGATCTGGTCTCGCGGCTATGCAGTCTGGTGCAGTTGCCGATACGGCCGCTGGACGACGTTGCGGCGCGCAAAGTGTTGGTTGATCGCGCTCAGCAGCGCGGATTTCAGTTGGCGGACGACGTTCTGGAATTTCTTTTTCGTCGCTTCCCGCGCAATCTGGGCGCCATGCTCGATCTCGTCGATCAACTCGACAGTGAGAGCCTGGCGCAGAGACGCCGTATCACGGTGCCCTTCATTCGTGGTTTATTCGATCGGGAGACGCCGCGCTGACCTTCAGGCGTCGCGCAGAAATATTGCGCCTGTTTTGAACGTGACAGTCTTGCTGGAGTTTTAACCCGCCTGCGTTGTTGCCCAAAGGATTGCGTAGTCCGACCACTCGCCCCTTCGGGCGCCGAGCAGGCGGGATAAAATCCGGCGCAATCCGATCACATTATTAATGCATGACGCCTTTAGCGAAGGCGGGATTGACGCGGCCAGCAATTGCAAAGTTCGGCGGCAGGAAAATTCAGCCGGTGTTGGCGCGCACCGCGTAAGGTGCCCGATCTTGGTCGGACGCGCAGGCCTCGCAGGTGAGCGACGGCAAGCGCTGCAGCTGTCTTGACGGCTGCGCCTTGTTTATTGACCCCAGTGCGGTCACAATCCGCGCCCTTCGTCGAATGTCGGGGCGTAGCGCAGCCTGGTAGCGCACTTGCCTGGGGGGCAAGGGGTCGCGAGTTCAAATCTCGCCGTCCCGACCAATCGACGTATTCCGTTCAGGCCCGAACGCGGCAGGTGCATGTCCCCATGCTGCGCGACCTCTATCCCGCGATCGAACCCTATGTCACGGGCACGCTTGCGGTGTCAGAACGACACACTTTATATTTTGAGCAATGCGGCAATCCCGATGGCAAGCCGGTAGTGTTTCTGCACGGCGGACCGGGTGCCGGTTGCGGACCTGAGCATCGGCGATTCTTTGACCCCGCTCACTATCGCATCGTGCTGTTTGACCAGCGCGGCGCTGGCCGCTCTACGCCGTTCGCGGATACTGCCGAAAATACGACCTGGGACCTCGTTGCCGACCTCGAGCGACTGCGCGCGCACCTGAAAATTGCGCGCTGGCAGGTGTTCGGCGGCTCCTGGGGCTCGACACTCGGGCTCGCCTATGCCCAGACGCACCCTGAGCGCGTCAGCGAACTGGTGTTGCGCGGCGTGTATCTAATGCGCCGTTTTGAGCTGGAGTGGATGTACCAGCTCGGGTTGAGCATGATCTGGCCGGAATATTGGCAGGACTTCATTGCACCCATTCCAGCCGGCGAGCGCGCCGACATGATCAGCGCCTACCATCGACAACTAAACGACCCGGATCGCGAACTGCGCATGCGCGCGGCGCGTGCCTGGGCACTTTGGGAAGGGCGTACATCGTATCTGCGCCCGAACCCGGAATTTGCCGCCAGCTTCGGATCCGACGCTGTGTCAGAGGCCGTGGCGCGCATCGAATGTCATTACTTCGTCAACGGCGGCTTCTTTGAAATCGATGGCCAGCTGTTGCGCGATGCGCATCGTCTTCGCGGCATTCCCCTGGTGATCGTGCACGGACGCTACGATCTCCTGTGTCCGCCGACCAACGCCTGGGAGTTGCAACGCGCAGTGCCGGGGTCCGAGCTGATTTTCGTCGCCGATGCCGGGCATTCTGCTTTCGAGCCGGGCACGCGCTCAGCACTGGTTGCTGCCACCGACCGCTTTGCCGGCTGAACTCGACCGACTGGTGTGGTGTTGCACACTATGCGGCGCAAATAAAATGGATGGGTTCGGCGCCGTGGCGAGGCGCGAATTGCCGCCAAGGCTGGTGGCCCTGGCAAGATTCGCAACTAAGCCACGGGGTCGAGGACGCGATTTTATGTGTCGCATAGGGTCCAACACCGCACTAGTATCGGGTCGGACGATGAAAGACGATGTGCTTCAGCGCCCATGGAGATCGGCATGCAAGAGTTGATGGAATTGGCACCATGGGCTGCGCTCGGACTGGGTCTGCTGGTTGGCAGCTTTCTCAATGTGGTGATTCTGCGCTTGCCGCCGCGGCTTGAGTTTGGCTGGAAGCGCGATGCACGCGAGATTCTTGAGCTGCCTCAGCCCGAAGACGCGGTGCCACCCGGTATCGTGCTGAAGGGTTCGCACTGCCC
Source organism: Pseudomonadota bacterium (assembly GCA_034440555.1). Classification (GTDB taxonomy): domain Bacteria; phylum Pseudomonadota; class Gammaproteobacteria; order Xanthomonadales; family Ahniellaceae; genus 0-14-3-00-62-12. The sequence goes on along the minus strand of JAWXCG010000295.1, from coordinate 15,654 downwards.
GAAATGCGGACATGATTTGAGTTGGTACGAGAATGTGCCTCTACTGTCCTGGCTCGCGCTGCGCGGACGCTGCCGGGCGTGCAAGGCGCCAATTTCGATGCAGTACCCGATCATCGAGGCCCTTACCGGCGTCGCCTCGTACTTGATTGTCTGGAAATTCGGCATCGGTGCCGATGCCATTGTCGGCCTGATCCTGACCTGGATGCTGATTGCGGCCTCGGGTATCGACTTTCGTACCACGCTGCTGCCTGATCAGTTTACGTTGCCGCTGCTGTGGTTGGGATTGATCGTTTCGGTCTATGGTTTGTATGTGGACCCCGCCACGGCGATTGTCGGCGCTGCCGTTGGCTATCTTTCGTTGTGGAGCGTGTTTTGGGGGTTCAAGCTGCTGACCGGCAAGGAGGGCATGGGCTATGGTGATTTCAAGTTGCTTGCTGCGCTTGGCGCGTTTTGCGGTTGGCAGGGATTGCTGCCGATCGTGCTGATGTCGTCGTTGGGTGGTGCTGCGATTGGCGGGCTGTATCTCGTGCTGGGCAACAAGGACAGTCAGACGCAAATTCCGTTCGGGCCGTTCCTGGCAGTGGCCGGTTGGGTACAGTTTGTTTTCGGAACGGAGATTGCAGATGCCTACTTCCGTTTGCTTGGTATGAGCTGACCGAGCCGACCATGGCCGACTTCGTGGTTGCACTTACCGGCGGTATCGCATCCGGAAAATCGGCAGTGTGCGAACGCCTCGCCGTGCATGGTGCCGTGGTTGTCGATGCGGACGTTGTTTCGCGCGAGCTGGTCGCGCCAGGTCAGCCAGCGTTGGCGGAGATCGTCGGAGTGTTTGGTCCCGAAGTGATCGATTCCGAAGGCGCACTGCGACGTCGCCTGTTGCGCGAACGCGTGTTCAATGATGTCGATGCGCGCTTGAAACTCGAGGCCATTCTGCATCCGCGCGTGCGCGAAATCCTGCGTGAACGCGCCAGTTCCGCTTTGTGCGCTTACGCCGCAATCGCGATTCCGTTGCTGATCGAGTCGGGCCACTATCACTGGGTCGATCGTATCGTCGCCATTGATGTTGACGAAGAAACGCAGGTGCGACGGCTGATGCAGCGCGATTCGGCGAGCATGGCATTGGCTCGCGCCATGCTGGCGGCGCAGGCCGGGCGGCGTGAGCGATTGCTGATCGCCAGCGATGTCCTGATCAACGATGCTGATCTGTTCACGCTTGAGCGCATGACCGATCGACTACACACGGTGTTGCACCACCTCGCACAGCACAAGTCCGCCGGCCGCGATTAGTGCCAAACTTGTGCTCTGGGTCTGCATCGACCCACGGCATCGGCAAGGCGGTCAAACCAACTGCAAAGGATCACGGATGAGAGACGGTGAGACCATAGCGAAGCTGCGCATAGAGCAGTTGCGGATTCGGCTGCAGCTGATGCCGCATCCAGGGTTCGGCAGTTATGCACGGATGTTCAAATCTGCGGTCTCTGTGGTGGCCGACACCGGCGCGCGTCCGGCGAGTACTGCGATCTGGTACTTGCTCGGTGCCGGTCAAAGCAGTCGCTGGCATGTGGTCGATGTTGATGAAATCTGGCATCACATTGAAGGTGAAACACTGATCCTGCTCGTCTATCACCCCGCGAGCGGCAGATTCGAACGACATCGCCTGGGACCATTCGACGACAACGCTGTGCCGTTTGTTGTCGTGCCGGGTGGATGCTGGCAGGCAGTAGACGAGGTCGGCGCGTACGTTTTATGCACCTGCCTGGTTACGCCCGGCTTCCAGTATCAAGGCTATTCATTGATCAGCGACCTCGGTGACCAAAGCGTGCATTTTGAAAACGCACTGAGCGAGTGGAAGCATCTGCTTTAGGGAAGGTCTGAATAAGTCACCACTTCGTCTTCGTCACACTGCTTACTGGTTGCCAAACCCCCGCTCTCAACAGCGGAGCTGGTCGCTCTCAACAGCGGAGCTGGTCAACCTGCGATTTTTCGCCCCCTGACTCAGGGAGCTATCGCGGCTCCGGACTTGTTCAGAGGTTCCTTGGCGCGCCGTTTCGGTCCGCTGTTTTGACGACATGGACGGCGTTCCGACGCAGCTCGCCGCGATCAATCAACCCAGGCAGCAACCATCACGCGCTTGCCGTATTTGAGTTGTTCGTAGGCATCGGCAGGCGGCGTCAGCAATTCCACGCGGGAGAATCCGATCTTGCGCAGGATCCACATCAGCGCCTCGGTGCTGGGTACCAGGCAGATACCGGTAGTGCTGGCCTCGGGGCCGTGAGTATCGTCGACTTCATCGATGATGCCGAACGAACCTTTCAATGGCCGCACGAATTTGTAGCTGCCGTAGTCGACCATGCCGCTCATGTTGGGTACGACTTGAGTCTCGATCACGCAAACCCTTCGGGTGAGCGCGCGCGCGACACGCAGCGCGCCGACGGGGTTCTCCAGATGGTAGATCAGCCCCAGCACCAGACAGACATCAAACTGGCCCCAGGCCTTTGTATCGATGGCGTGCACATCACTTTGGCGCAACTCGACGCGGTTCAGGCCCAAGGTGTCTCGGATCAATCCGGCATCGGCGATGTGTTCAGCGCGGGCATCGACACCCACCACTCGGGAAAAGCCGCGTTGTGCAAGCTGGCAGGAAAACCAGCCCTGATGGCACGCAAGATCGATGGCGGTAGCGCTCGCTTCCCGCCCCTTGAAGCCTTGGTCAAGCACATCATCAAGCATCTGACTGCGGGTGTGGTGGATGCCGTCCAGCCAGCCGCCATCGTAACTGGGCGTGGTGCGCCCGCTGGGCAGGCGAAACGGATAGAACCATGTGCGCGAAAGCGCCAGCGCTTCCAGCGCTTCGACGTCAGGCAATGAACTCATCGAGCTACTCCGACTTCATCGCGGTGAAGTCGCGACGCGCGCCCGAGATGGTTACCGTGAAGCCCGCCACAACGTCGATCAAGGTCATCAGCAATAGCGCCAGGAATGCGGGATGCGCAAACCGCGGCAAAATCAGAAACTCGACCAGGGCAACGACGAACACGAGCAGCGAAAGCGCATGGTCGATGATGGTGGAAGAGCCGGTGCGGGTCGCTTTGAAGATTTCGAAGTAGAGCAAGATCAGTCCCAAGAGGATGACCAGGTCGCCCGCGGTGATCTCGAGTTTGCCCTCTGAAGGCAGGACAATAGACAGCAGCGAATGCGAGAAACCCGCGTCGCTGCCCATAGTGATGATATTGGCGATCAGCAACGCGACCGCGAGCAGTGGAAAGGCGGCAAGCATCCGGCACTTACTCCGTAGGGATCAGGGCGGCATTGTGACCGAGCTAGCCTTTGAAGGCGAGTCGGCCGCGGGCCAGCGCAGACTTACGCGACCCGTTTGTCGCGCGGCAAGTGGCTGACCAGGAATTGCATCTGGTCGGCGAGGATATTGCGATTGCTCAGAATCAGATGCTCCACCCAACTGGGGCGATACGGCACCGCGAGCAAGGGCATGCTGGCCTGCTGCGGAGTGCGGCTGCCCTTGCGCACGTTGCACGGCACACAGGCACTGACCACATTCACCCAGTTGTCGCGTCCGCCACGTGACAACGGCAGCACATGGTCGCGGGTGAGGGCTTGTCGGTGGTAATGCTGGCCGCAGTACATGCACAAATTTCGGTCGCGCGCGAACAGAGCGGCGTTGGTCAGCGCTGGCGCTGGCTCGACCAGCCCGGGCCGGGCGCGACCCTTGCCGGCAACAATGGGATGCAGCTCGATCAAGCTTTGCTGGCCGCTGAAACGATTATGACCACCATGGATGGTCAGGCAGGGGTCTCCGATGGTCCAGGCAACGGCGTCGCGCGCGTACAGGCACACAGCCTCCTGCCAACTCATCCAGTCCAGGATGCGCCCGTTGGCATCCAGCGACAGGACCCGAGTGGTATGCACGTCGTGGCCGCTCTTCGTTTCCCAACGCATCCAGAACCTCCACCAGAAAGCCTATGGCTACTGGAGCCCGAGCATAGCTGAGAAGTAGATCATTCATGCATCCGGGCTCTGACCGCGTGCTCTTGGTCTTCGTGCGCGCGGAGACTACCGCGGGGCGTGCCGCGATCCGACGCGGTCGAATACCCGCTGGGGTGGACAAGCGCGGCTCATGCCGCTGCCGCCGTCAACTGCATTAATATGCGCGACCACACTAGGAGAACTTCATGTCTGCATCCGCCCTGTCTGCCCATTTTGCTACTTCGCGTGGCGCCATCCGCGTGCACCTATTCGCCGATCAATGCCCGCTGACGGTTGCCAATTTTGTCAATCTGGTCAATCGCAAGTATTACGATGGCCTGACTTTTCATCGCGTGATTCCGGACTTCATGGTGCAGGGTGGTTGCCCGGAAGGCTCCGGGCGCGGTGGCCCGGGCTATCGATTTGGCGATGAATTCAACTCGGAGTTGCGTCACGAGAAAGGTGTGTTGTCGATGGCCAATGCGGGCCCAGGCACCAATGGCAGCCAGTTTTTCATCACGCACATTGCGACGCCTTGGCTGGATGGGAAGCACACTGTGTTTGGAAAGGTGTTCGGCCCAGAGGACCAAACGGTAGTGGATGCAGTGTCCGGCGGCGATCGCATCGAATCGGTCACTATCGATGGCGACACGGCGCCACTACTGCTGCAGAAGGCCACCGAGATCGAGCAGTGGAACAAGATCCTCGGCGCGCGCTAAACACTTTCGGCGACCATCGCGTCGCCGATTGTGCAGCTCATCTCAGCGAACCGCGGTAGCCGTCCGCAGCGATGGGAGCGTGTTAGAATTCTGCGGCTCGCTGACCCGCGAACCTGTTGCTATGCCCGCTCAACCGTTGCACCCGCTTACCCTTTGAATCCAGTCCGGAGTCTGTCGATGCTCAAGCTCGCCGACCGCATGGGCCGTGCCAAGCCCAGCGCGATCATGGTGGTGGCCGATAAGGCCAAGAAACTCAAGGCCGAAGGCCGCGACATCATCAGTTTTTCGATCGGCGTACCCAATTTCCTGCCGGGCGATCATGTCTACCAGGCCGCTTCGGCAGCGCTGGCCAAGGACTCTGGCAGCTACGGCTCCAACCGCGGACCCGACGCGCTGCTCGATGCGTTCATCAAGCATCTGGACGAGGGCGGGCTGACCGGCTACACCCGCGCCAATATTGCTACCGGCATTGGCGCCAAACAGGTGTTGTTCAATGTGATGTACGCGTTGCTGGAAGAAGGCGACGAGATTCTGATCCCGACGCCGTACTGGACCAGCTATGTCGATATCGCCGACATTCTGGGGGCCAAGTCCGAGCTGATCTATTGCAGCCCCGAACAGGACTACAAGCTGACGCCCGCACAGCTGCGTGTGGCGATCAAGCCGACTACGAAGGCCATCCTGTTCAACAACCCGTCCAATCCCACCGGAATGGTCTACGACGAGGCCGAGATCAAGGCACTGGCCGATGTCCTGGTTGAGCACCAGATCTGGATCATCTCCGACGATATCTACAACCGCATGATTTTCGACGACATGGGCTACGCGCATTTATTGAAAGCGCGACCCGAATTGCGCGACCGGCTGATCTTGATCGATTCGCTTTCCAAGACTTACGGCATGCCTGGCTGGCGACTGGGTTTTGTGGCCGGCCCCGAGGCGCTGGCGCAGGCCATCGTCACCCTCAATTCCAACCACATCACCAATGTGGCTGAAGTGGTGAATGCCGCGGGCACTGCGGCGTTGTCCGGTCCGCAGGATCTGCCAGCTGCGAAGTGCAAAGAGTTTCAGCACAAACGCGATGAAGTGATGAAGACGATGAACTCGATCGTCGGCCTCAAATGCCCGTTGCCGCGCGGCGCGTTTTATGTATTTCCGGATGTCAGCGTAGCGTTCGGAAAATCGCATCGGGACACAAAGATCAGCAACGATGTCGATCTTTGTAGTGCTTTGCTCGACAGCAAAGGCGTTGCCGTGGTGCCGGGGTCTGCCTTCGGCGAACCCCGTGCGATCCGTATTTCTTATTCGTGCAAGCCAGCGGAATTGAGCGAAGGACTGCGCCGGTTTGCGGAGTTTTTCGCAGAGTTGAGCTGAGTTCATCCGGTTGTCGCGTTGTTTGCCAATTTCCGACTCACCTATTAATCGTGCTTGGGCAACATCTGAACAATCCCGGAGCCGTGATAGCCCCCTGAGTCAGGGGGCGAAAAACCGCAGGTTTTGACCAGCTCCGCTGTTGAGAGCGGGGTTTGGCAAGCAAAAAGCAGTGTGGCGAAGACGAAGTCGTGACTTATTCAGACCTTCCTTAGGAGTGTTGACCATGAAAGCCCCCGTCCGTGTTGCCGTTACCGGTGCCGCCGGCCAGATCGGTTACTCGCTGCTGTTCCGTATCGCCTCTGGCGAAATGCTGGGCAAAGATCAGCCGGTGATCCTGCAATTGCTCGAGCTGCCAATGGAAAAAGCCCAGGCCGCACTCAAGGGTTGCATGATGGAACTTGAGGACTGTGCATTCCCGTTGCTCGCTGGCATGATCGGTAGCGATGATCCGATGGTCGCGTTCAAGGACGTCGACGTCGCCATTCTGGTCGGTGCCATGCCGCGCGGCCCCGGTATGGAGCGCAAAGATCTGCTGCTGAAGAACGCCGAGATTTTCACCGTGCAGGGTAAAGCGCTCAGCGCAGTAGCCTCACCAAACGTCAAGGTGTTGGTGGTCGGCAATCCGGCCAATACCAACGCTTACATCGCGATGAAGTCGGCGCCCGATCTGCCGGAAAAAAACTTCACCGCAATGTTGCGCCTCGATCACAACCGCGCACTGAGTCAGCTTGCCGCTAGAGCAAAAGTCGCCGTGGGCGATATCGACAAGCTGATCGTTTGGGGCAATCACAGCCCGACCATGTATCCGGACTACCGCTTCGCCACCGTTACTGGCGCATCCCTGAAAGACAAGATCAACGATGCCGATTGGAACGCCAACACTTTTATCCCACAGGTGGGCAAGCGCGGAGCCGCGATCATCGAAGCGCGCGGATTGTCGTCCGCCGCGTCTGCTGCCAACGCCGCCATCGATCACATCCATGACTGGGTGCTCGGTAGCAATGGCAAGTGGGTCACCATGGGCGTTGCCTCCGATGGTAGCTACGGCATTCCGGAAGGCGTGATGTACGGCGTGCCAGTGACTACGGCGAATGGCGAATACACCCGCGTAACCGGACTCGCGATCGATACCTTCTCCCGCGAGCGCATGGACAAGACCCTGGCCGAGCTTGAGGAAGAGCGGGCAGGTGTGGCGCATTTGCTCAGCCAAGGCGCTTCATCGCGTTGAGATAGGATGGATCTTGGTTCGCCCAGTGAACTTGCAGCGATCGGAGTTTGAATCTTGAGCAATAGCCACGCCGCCAACATCGTCACCCGCGCTTGAAAATCGGAAGCGCCGGTAAAGGCATCGAATGACAGCGATCCAGCCAATACCAACAACTATCTCGCGATGAAGTTGGTGACACGCCAATACCGTGCTCAGCGCCAAATAGTCGAATCATCAGGGCGGCGAAGTGGGGCTCACGGCTTCGGGTGTCGGCAACGCGTGGACCAGGACTGCATACGTTTCAGCCTCCAGCGAGCGATGGTGCCTGATGGCGTGCTGCCGTAACTGCACCATGCGTTGAGAGTTGAAGTTGCCAATCTGCAATCGGGCTATTGGACGCCATTTTTGCCTCCTTCATCACGATCGCACCCTCAAACCAAACATCACTCGGCCGTCTAAGTTCAGTCTGAGCCGGGCGACCGTGTGAACTGTTCCGCTAGAATGCGCGTTCAATGCGGAGGTTGCATGACCCAACTCACTGCTGGTACGCCTTTTGCTGCCTGGCTCAAGGCGGAATCTCCGTTGCAGGTGATCCAGAGCAGCAGTCTATGGGCAGTCTGGCGGAGAGAAATCCATTCCGGGTTGGATAGACTCGTCCGTTCGCGAGGAGCCCACAAACATGCCTAACCCAGTCGACACCCCTGTTTCAGCGCGGCCCAACGATGCAATGTTTGAGGCGGTGTATCAGGAACTGCGGCGCATGGCGCACCGCCGTCGCGGCGCAAATGACGGCCATACCTTGAACACTACCGCGCTGGTGCATGAGGTTTATCTGCAGATGCTGCGCAGCCATGGCGAGGGTTTTATTCTGCCGACGAGCTTTTATGCTTATGCTGCGCGTTCGATGCGCAACATCTTGATCGATCATGCGCGCGAACGCATGCGCTTGAAGGCAGGCGGCGATTTACAGCGTGTCGATCTAGAACTGATTGGCGCGCAGATTGCTGCCGCAAGCGCCGAGCAGACATTGGAGTTGGACGATGCGCTGCGCCGACTGCACGCGGAAAATCCGCGGGCCGCCGAGGTCGTGGAACTGCATTATTTCGCGGGGCTCACGATTGAGCGTATCGCTGAGTTGAAGCAACTCTCCACGCGCAGCATTGATCGCGATTGGCGCTTCGCACGCGCCTGGTTGCGCGATGCGCTACGCGCCTAAGCGTTGTAAATCAATAAGGATGGCAGACTGCGAAGAGTTTTTCCGTGTCTGCCAATCGTGCAAAGGGGCGCCAGTTCCACTATGCACGCCCTTGCGTAACGAGGCAGATGCGTAACGAGGTAGATGGGGCCAAAGACCAGCAAGATGTCTCTATTTATTGGTGTACAACGCCTTGATGGCGCAAATCGACGTTGTTTGCCGCCTATGGGGTACATGGCCCGCAAGTTTGTCTTGCGGAATCTCCGAACAAGTCCGCAGCCGCGATAGCCCCCTGAGTCAGGGGGCGAAAAAACCGGAGGTTGACCAGCTCCGCTGTTGAGAGCTGGGGTTTGGCAAGCAATAAGCAGTGTGGCGAAGACGAAGTGGTGACTTATTCAGACCTTCCTTAACTGTCATTGGTTCATCATGAGCGATCAGCCGTTGAAGAGTATGTTCGAGGCTGCCTTGGCATTGCCACCGACCGAGCGTGCACCTTGGCTTCAGAGGGAGTGCGCTGATGCCGGGATGCGCGACCGAGTGCTCGCATTGTTGGCTGCGGATGCGGGTGTGGATGCCGGCGTGCTCGACCTCCCCGCGCTGGAGTTGGCTCGGCGTATTGAGGTGGAGCCGCCGAGCTTGGATGCAGATCGCTTTATCGGCACCCAGATTGGCGCGTTTCGGCTGCAGCGTTTGATTGGGCAGGGCGGCATGGCGGCGGTATTCCTCGCCGAGCGTATCAGTGCTGACTTTGTGCAGCGTGTGGCGGTGAAGCTGTTGCGACGTGGGCTGTTCTCGGCGCTTGAGCAAAAATTGTTCCGGCGAGAGCGCCAGGCACTCGCGCTGCTCTCGCACCCGAACATCGCCCAGTTGATCGATGGCGGCGTCAATGAATCCGGGGTCGCCTATCTCGCCATGGAGTACGTCGATGGCCTGCCGTTGACGGACTATTGCGGCGAACGTCAGCTAGGGACTGCGGCGCGTCTGCTGCTGTTCGTCAGCGTCTGTCGGGCGGTCGACGCCGCGCATCGCGCGCTGATCGTGCACCGCGATATCAAACCCTCCAACATTTTAGTGACCGCCGATGGCACCGTGAAACTGTTGGATTTCGGCATCGCCAAGTTGCTTGAGGGCGACACCGATACCCCCACGCAGACCGAGGCCGCACCGTTGACGCCCGAATATGCTGCGCCTGAGCAATTTGATGGGCGCGCCATCACGACGGCCACTGATGTGCATGCCCTCGGCATATTGCTGCACGAACTGCTGACAGGGGGGCGGCCAGAGCGTGATTCTGACAGCAAGCCGTCGCAGCGCGTTGGCTTGCTCAGTCATGATTTGAGTACGCTGCCGCTGGAACCCGCGGCGCTGCGGCGCCTGCTAAAAGGCGACCTCGACAACATCATTATCAAGGCGACCGAAGCCGAACCGCTGCGACGTTACGCCAACGCGGGCGTGCTCGCCGACGATATCGAGCGCCATCTGCAGGGGCAGCCGGTGCAGGCGCATCCGCCTTCTGGCTGGTATCGCGCGCGTAAATTTGTGCGCCGCCATCGCGGCAGTGTCGCGATCACTGTGCTGCTCGTGCTCGGCATGCTGGTCAGTATGATCACCGCGCTGTGGCAGGCCGAGGTCGCGCGTAACGAAGCAGCCCGCGCCAATGCGGTGCGCGATTTTTTGGTTGGTGCGTTGCAGGCGGGGCGCAACAAGCTCACCCGCGAGCAGCGCCCTACCTTGAGCGATCTGGTCGCAGCAGCGCGCAAGAACGTCGATGCGGATACAGCCCTTGATGCCGAAACCCGTGCCGAGGTGCTGAGCACGCTGGCGGAGGTCAGTTGGAGTGCGGGCGACTTTGCTGCCGCAGGGAGTCTGTTTCAGCGCGCGGTCGAGGCGCGCGAAGCGCTGTTGCTTGGTTCTGGTCCACGCACGACGCAGATGCGCGGACGTTGGGCGGAGCTGCTGATCGACAGCGGGGCACATCGGGAGGCACAGCACGTGCTTGATGCGATCAGCCCGGAAGCATTTACGCGCAGTGATGATTCTGCAGTGGCGATCGGGATATCGCGCGCCATGGTGCGCCTGCTCAATGGTAATACCCCGGCCGCGCTCGCTGACCTGTCGCGTTTGCGCGAACTCGGTGATGCCGTGTTTGCCGCGGACATCCAAAAGCAGCTTGAGGTTCGACTTGCCGTCGGCGGAATCTATGCATATGCGCGCTCCTATCAGGACGCGGCAGCTTTGCTCAAGCCGACACTCGCCGAGTGGAGCAGACGCGGTCTGCCTGAGAATGCGTTTATCGCTACGGCAATGTCCAATCTGACTACGGTTCTGCGGGGTTCCGGCGATGCTGCAGGCAGCGTCTCGATGGGCCGAGAGTCGCTGGCATTGCACCAACGCATTTATCAGCCCAATCATCCGGACATTGCCCTGGCGATGGCCAACTTGGCGACCCACCTGGCGAGTGCCGGAGATCTCGTTGAGGCGCGCACACTGCATGAGCAGGCGATGACGATTCGCCGTAGCGCTTACGGCAGCGAAAGCGTCAAACTGCTTTCCTCACTGGCCGGTCTTGCACAGATCGAGCGCACCGAGCGCAATTTCGACGCAGCACTGTCCCATATGCGCGAAGCGGAACGTATCTGCAGGATCGGCGATAACTTGGTGCAACCCAACTGCCCGCGCATGTTGCATAACGTGGCCTTTGCATTGTTTCAGTTGGATCGATTCGAAGAGGCTGAGCGCATTGCTCAGGAAACCCTGCTGTTAGTAGAAAAAAGTAGCGGTAGCGAACACGTTGACGCTGCCCTCGCGTGGGCCTTGCTTGCGCGTATTGCCGCGGGCGTCAAAACTTACGATCTGGCGCTTGAACGCGGCGCGCGTGCACAGAGCTTGATGGAGGCAAACCCCAACACCAGCCCAGAGGCACTGCACCTTCTACGATTGACCCGAGCGGAGTGCCTGCTGGGCCTCGGTCGATACCAGGAGGCAATTGATGAAATCAATGGTCTGCTGCCAGCGTGGAAAAAATTCTCATCACCGACTCACTTCCAACTCATCGCAATGTACGAGGTGCGTGCGCATGCCGAACTTGGCCTAGGCGATGCAAAAGCCGCACGTGCCAGTGCCGAAGACGCGTTGGCGCTGGGCGTCGACCCGAAACTGGTCAAGCCCGAGACGCTGGCGTTTCTGCGCGCGATTGCTGCCGAGGTGCGTTGACAACGCGATGTGGATCGGTCGCTGCGTGAGTCACTGTGTCACTGACTCACTGATGTCGCGATTGCATATCCAGAAGCGCCTTTCACTCTAAACCCATCCCCCTTGATGGCCCGAGTGAGGCACCTATGCTTAAGCAGTCGAATAGAATTGTTCACTTTTTTAGCACGCTTACGTTGTGCGCGACGTGGCCATTGTGCGTGCCAGCGGCAACATCGGAAGGAGTGGTATCTGCCAGCGCAAACTCAGGCATCGCTCAGCAGGATGTGCGGCACCAACTGATGCGACAGGAATACTTCGCCAGCGTGAACAGCGCGGGCCTGCAAGCCCCCAATCGAGCGCAGGGTATGCGCATCTACTTCGATCGTGATGGGGTTCGCATCGTCAATCGCGATCCACAAGAGGCACAGTTGCTGCATTGGCAACTGCGCGCGCTGCGCCGCGGCGAGAAGGTGCGCTGGCTAGAGCCCGGCGTGCTGAACTCAGATGAAGCCCGGGTGCACATCGAGCAGCGAGCACTTACCCAGAGCTTCGACAATCAGAGCGATGGACTGCATCAATCCATACGCATCGACGCAGCGCCTCGCGGCCGCGGCAAGTTGCAGCTCGAAGTTGATCTTGGGTCCGACAAAGTGACGGGTCAAGTGGGTGAAGCGGGTTTGCGTATTGTCAACCGCCAAGGCGCTGGTGTGCGAGTCGGGCACCTCTCGGCAGTCGATGCCAATGGACGGACGCTGGCGGTATCGTCACGACTGTCCAGCACCAACACATTTTCGCTCACAATAAGCGACGCCCAAGCGCTGTATCCGATCACGGTCAAAACAGTAATCTCTCGCGTCGCCGATTTTCGCGCTCAATCCAATCAGGTGTCTGCGCTGTTCGCCACGAGTGTTGCGGTGATTGGCGATATCAACGTTGATGGCATCGGCGACTTCGCGGTTGGGGCGCCGCGTTGGGATGGTGGCGAGAGCGACGAGGGCGCCGTGTTCATCTACTACGGCAGCAATGGGTTTGCCGGATTCGGCGATCTCATCCCGGATAAACGCCTGGAGATCAATCAGGCGAACGCTCGGCTGGGCACCAGCGTTGCTGCTGCTGGCGATGTCAATCGTGACAACCTCGCTGATGTGATCGCGGGTGCACCACAGTTCGACAACGGTGCATCAAACGAAGGCGCGGCCTTTGTGTTTTCGGGTTTCGATATCATTGTGAACCCGACTGTTCTGCCGATGGCGCAATTGGAAGGCGAACGGCCCAGTGCTGCGATGGGGACCAGCGTGGCCGGTGCCGGTGATGTCAACCTGGACGGTTATGCCGATGTCATTGTCGGAGCGCCAAAGTACCAATTGAATGCGATCGTCGGTGGACGCGCTCAAGTTTTTTTCGGAGGCTCACCTGGGTTTGACACGACCGCGGACCGAACCTATGTCAGCGAGATCGCGGATGAACTTTTTGGGCAAAGCGTGGCCGGTGTTGGCGATACCAATGGCGACGGCCGTACGGAGGTGATGATCGGTGCGCCGGGGTTCGCTAACGCTTACCTCGGGGATATCAAGTTTGATGGTGATGTGATGTTCAACGCACTGCAAAGCGAATTCGGCGCCAGCGTTGCCGGCGCAGGTGATGTCAATGGTGATGGGTTTGCCGATATTCTAATCGGTGCCCCGCGGTTTACCAATGGCCAGACCGACGAGGGCGCGGCGTTTCTGTTTTTCGGCGCGGCCGGTCCGTTCAATATGACGGTCGACGCCATTCTTGATGCCAATCAGACTGGCTCCCGATTTGCGAGCAGCATCAGTGGCGCTGCCGACATCAACGGCGATGGCTACGCCGACTTCGCCATCGGCGCACCCAATTTCGACCAAGGCGAGAGTAACGAAGGCAAGGCCTTTGTTTGGTACGGTAGAGCGGGTGCGGTGAGTCCTGCAGCGAGGGCAGAATTTGACAGCAACCAAGTCAATGCCGTTTTTGGAACCAGTCTGGCGCTTGGTGATATCGACGGCGATGGCTATGCCGATGTCCTTTCTGGCGCGCCTGCATATGACTTCGGACATTCTGACGAAGGCGTGCTGTTTGCATACTTTGGTGGTGGCGAGCTACTCAGCTCTGCCCATGCCGCACAGCTCAGTTCTGGGCAGACGGGTGATTCGTTGGGTGTCACTGTCGATGGTGCAGGCGATGTAAACGGTGACGGTTTCAGCGATGTCATTGTAGGTGCGCCCAACTTTGATGGGGGTGAAGTGAATGAAGGTCGAGCATTGATCTATACGGGATCTGCCAGCGGACTGAATGCCGTACCCTTCCGGATCCTTCAAGAGAACCAGGCGTCCGCCGCGTTTGGCCAGAGTGTTTCGGCAGCGGGCGACGTCAACAACGATGGTTTAGGCGATGTGCTGGTTGGGGCACCAGGGTTCGATGCGGGTCAAACGGACGAAGGCACCGCGTTCTTGTATCTGGGCGGTAGCAATGTGGCCGCCGCAAGATTTGAAAGCAATCAGGTGGGCGCAGCGATGGGGCGCAGTGTCGCGGGCGCTGGTGACGTCAATGGCGATGGCTATGCCGATGTGATCGTCGGCGCTCCGCAGGCTGAAGTGGCAGGTGTTGGCAACGAAGTCGGGCGCGCTCTGATTTATTTCGGTAGCAGCGGACAGATCGACACCAGCCCCGATGCGCTGTTGAGCGGAACTCAAGCGCAGCAAGCGTTCGGATCATCGGTAGCGAGCGCCGGTGATGGTAATGGCGACGGGTTTGCCGATGTGATTGTCGGTGCTCCGAACACCGATGTGACTGACACTGGCACCACCATCGCTGATTCTGGCGAAGCCTACGTTTACTTCGGGGGCGCTGGCACTTTCAATACGCAAACCGATGGGCGCTTTCGCGGGGTATCAGCGAATGCGCGCGCTGGCTTCAGCGTGGCGGGTGCGGGCGATGTCAACGGTGATGGTTTTGATGATGTAGTGGTCGGTGCGCCCTTCGCGCTGAATTTTGCGGGCGACGTCTCGGGTACCGCGACTGTGTATTTTGGTGCACCCAATGTGCCTTACGATTCGGGCGATCACTTGGCGAATTTCGCCATACCCAACGCACTGACCGGCTGGTCGGTCGATAGTGCCGGTGACGTAAACCGTGACGGCTATGGCGATGTGCTGGTTGGCGCGTCGGGTTTCGACAGTGGAGTCAGCACCGACACCGGAGTGTCTCTGCTGTATTACGGAAATGCCAGTGGCGATCTAGCCCCACTGCAGTATCTATCGTTCAACCAGGCCGGAGGTAAGTTCGGCACAGCGGTCGGCGCAGCTGGCGACATCAATGGCGATGGTTTCGCTGATGTGATCGTGGGTGCGCCGTTTGAGGGCTCGGCCCAGCCAGGGCTAGTACGCGTCTTCTTTGGCGGCTTGCAGCCAGGGCGCACGGTGCTGCCGGAACAAACCAGCGATGGCAGTGCGGCTATTCAAGCGTGGGGAACCAGCAGCGCGTTGACCGAGTTTACCGTCTCGATGCAGGCGATCAGCCCACGTGGACGTGAGCGCGTGAAACTTGAAATTCAGGCGTGTCCGCCGGGAGTCGATTTTTATGAAAGCGGATGCCGAAGCCATCTGTCGCCAAACTGGGTCGACACGGGCGCCAATGCCAATGGCGTATTGCTCTTGGGCACGATCGATAGCCTGCCCTTGCAGACGTTGTATCACTGGCGTGCGCGGGTAAAGTACGCGCCGTTTACCGAAAACTTGGTCTCGATTTCCGGGATCGCAAGGTGGTGGGGGCCCTGGTTCTATCTGCAAGCACAGAGCGATGCTGGCGACGTGCGCACGGGAAGCCCGGCTGGGGACACGATTTTTGCCAACGGCTTTGAGTAGCTGAGCACTGGTCTCACTCTGCGTTGTAAAACTACCAACGCCCGCGGAGGTGCCTTAGCGGATTCGCGATAAATTTCGCGAATCCGCTATTTGCGATACGGCATCCAG
>JAWXCG010000294.1:0-7758 GCA_034440555.1 Pseudomonadota bacterium | reverse complement strand
GCCACACTGCTTATTGCTTGCCAAACCCCCGCTCTCAACAGCGGAGCTGGTCAAAACCTGCGGTTTTTCGCCCCCTGACTCAGGGGGCTATCGCGGCTCTGGACTTGTTCAGAGGTTCCCTAACGAGCGAAGAGACCGATCGCTTAAACGCACGCAATACACGTCGGAGATTACCGATGAGCCACAAACGCATCCACCTGTTAGCCACGTCGCTTGTGTTTTGCACCGGCATAGCGACCGCGCAGACCGCGACCTTTTTGGGGCCCACGCCGTATTTGCAACAAAGCGATACGCCGGCGGGACTTTCGGCATTGCCGGTCGTTTTAGAAAACCTTGAGGACAACGTGCGTGATCCTGACCTCAGCACCGCCGCAGGCATCATTGCCTCGGGTTTAACACCGATTCGGTAGACATTGATGACGGCGTGATTGATGGCGCGGGCACTGCCGGACACAGCGCATTCTCCCGCGCTCCAATCCGAATCACTTTTTCCAGTCGACCGGTGTCTGCGGCGATGGTTTGGACCGATGGTGGCTCGAACACCAGCGTCACTTTTGAGGCCTTTGACCGCTCCGGATTGCCACTTGGCACGCACGGTACATTTGTTCTGGGCGACATCTCAAACTCGGGTACAACCGCCGAGGATCGCTTTTTTGGCGTGCGCTATGCGCCAGGAATCAGCGCAATCCTTCTGACACATACCTCAGGCTGCTATGAAATTGATCATGTGCAGTGGACCGCCGACGTCCTATTGCGCGATGGCTTTGATTAGGCGCGCCGACAAGAAGAGGAGTCGGACCCGAATGGCACTTACTTAAGCTACTGCGGGTGTCCAAAGCGCAGTACACCGACAAGGAATGAACCCATGATATTCCGGCCGTTCGTATTTCATGCTTGGACCGCAGCATTATTTTCGGTCGGCACAGTTAGCGCCCAGGCGGCGATCACGGTGTACAACTCGGAGGCAGCGTTTGTTGCGGCGATCACGGCCCCGGGGGTCGACACCTTCACCGGTTTCAGTACCACCGGCTCTACGCCGAGTCCGATCATCCGCAGTGCCGGCCCCTATGGCTATACCGGTACGGTTTCCACCATGTCTTTTTTTGGTGCTGGCACGACAGTCAACCCCTGGCTATCCTTCAACACCGCCACCGATACCATTACCTTCAATGCCTTCAGCGCTGGCGTGATTGGCGCTGGCGGCTTGTTCTTCGGTAGCAATAGCAGTGGCGGGTTTAAGTCCGGCAGCATTGCACTGGCCGCCACCGATGCCGGCGGCGCCACATCCACGCAGACGATCGCCAACGCTACCACCAACAGCGTTCTTGGCTTCGTGTCGGACGGTGCGTTATTGTCATTGACGGTGACCACCATCCATCTGGCCGGTGGCTTTTTGTGGCCGACCGTAGACAACCTGACGTTCGGTGTCTGGATGTCGATCGTAGACGAGGTATTCGTCGACGGTTTCGAATAAGTGCGCCGACGAAACCAGTGACGCTTAAAGGGTGCAAGTCCCTGACATCAAACGAGTAGCGATCCATGAGTGTCCCCGAGTCATGCGTTGGTCATCGCGAGGTGAGCGGCGAAGCGTTGACAGGGCGCGATGGGCCAGCCATTGAGCCGCGAAAGAATCCAAATCCCGAGAGCCGACGCTTTCTATTCGGCGGAAGGCAATAGACGTGGGCGCGCTATCGCGAGCACCGACGCGCTCGGCGTGGTCTCATTGACACTGGCATGTTGATACGCCCTTCAAACACTCGGATTAGAGTCGAATGGCTCTAACTTGAGGTCCAATCTCGGCGGCCGCGCAGTCGTAGGCTGGTGGTGAGCGCGGCGAGCCCCAGCAGGATTGCTGATCTGCTGGGGTTCGCCGCGCTCAACGCCAGCCTACATTTAATGCGATCTGCGCTTAAGTAAATGCCATTCGACTGTGACCCCGGTTTTCCCCGATGAGCAACAACCCCTACCCCAGAACTTGCGGATTGAGTTGCCACACAGAAAAGTTGAGTGCAGCAGCGAAGCTGACCCACAGCAAGTACGGAATGAGGAGCGCACCTGCAAGAGGGCGTACCCGCCAGAAGGACACAAGGGTTGCAACGATAAGCAGCCAAAGCAACAAGATATCTGCAAATGCCAAAGCGCCGCGGTGCCAAGCAAAGAAGAGCCAGCTCCATAGTGCGTTCACCGCGAGCTGCACCAGGAACACCGTAAGCGCTGAACGGTTAGCGCGAAAGCCACCTGCCCGCCACACCAACCATGCGGCGATGCCCATCAATGCGTACAACATGGTCCAGACTGGCCCAAAGACCGAGGATGGCGGCGCCCAGCTTGGTTGAGCAAGTTGACCGTAGAAAGAAGCGGCACGTATTGATGCAATTGCTCCGATGCCAGATGCAACAAAACTAATCGCGAGCCAACCGACCAGCCCAATGATTTGCTTCGGCTTTGATAGTGGTGTCATACGAATTTCCGTTTGTCGCCTGACGAGGCTGTAGAAGAAGTCGATCCTGATCTTGCTTCCTTCTGACAGCGAGTGCAAGGGAGTGGATGATGGCGCAGTACAAATTTGTCGACGTGCGCCCACGATTACTGCCGGTGGTGCTGGAAGATGAGTGGGTGCCGGGGTCGTTTGCGCATGTGGGTCAGTGACGACTGCTTGCGCGCCACGGGCGCGCGTCGTCACGAACGACAAGCCAAGGAAGCGCGTAGGTCGGGTCCCGCGCAGCGGTACCCGACGGCCCTGCTGTGCCCCTGCTGTTGTGCGCCGATGATCATCCTGCAAACGCAGATTCGAGCTTGGCTGACAGCACCAGCACAACCGCAATGCCAGCCCCCATACCGATCACTGCGAGCAACAGCGAGGCGCTCTGACGCGCGATGACCCACCGCCCCGATCAGCACCACGGCATCAGCGTCCGCAAGCTGAGGCAAGCACCCGTTTCAAATCCATGCAAACCGCCCCAAACATTTCGCGATCACACCCCGCTTCACGCAAGCACTCTGCATCAACGCGCCTAAAAACACTCAGGCGCCCACAACCGCGCATACCGGGGCAGCGGCCAAGAAATGCATTTCCTTGAGCGCGCGCGACGCCCGCGCAGGACCGGGCTCGTCCGACAAATGGTTCAGATCGCGGCTGCGCGCGATCCAACCGTACTCGTTAGGCGTCCTCACTGCGTCTGACTAAAGCTACGGGGGCGTATGCCTTCAGCCACAGAAATCCGATTGTTCCAGCTGCCAGTGACGCTAGAAGAATTGCAATCTTTGAAGCGTTTATGGTCTCCATATTTCCAACAAATGCGAGATTCGTAATGAAGATTGACATGGTAAATCCGACGCCGCCGAGCATTCCTGCGCCGCAAATGTGCCGCCAGTTCAGATCGGGTGGCAGGCGGCATAGGCCGCTGGCAACGGCGGCAAAACACAGAAGCGTGACCCCCAGAGGTTTTCCCACGATCAAACCTGCGGCGATGCCAAGACTGTTCGTGCTCGCCAGATTCTGCATCCAATCCGTGCCGATCAGGATCGCGGTATTGGCGAGCGCGAAGAGAGGCAAAATAATGAAGGCGACCGGTTTGTGCAAAAAATGTTCAAGTCGGTGGGAGGGCGACTTGTCGTCGTCGTCTTTTGCGGAAAAGGGGATAGCAAAGGCCAGCATCACGCCGGCCACCGTCGCGTGAACGCCGGACTTGAGCAGCAGGAACCACATCAGCGCGCCGCCCAGCAGATAAGGCGCCAACGACATCACCCGCAACAAGCGGTTCAACGCACAGAGCAGCATCCAAACGGCCAGGGCCGCGGCAAGATATCCAACCGAAACCTCAGCCGTGTAGAGCACGGCGATGATGACGATCGCGGCCAAATCGTCTATGACGGCGAATGCCACCACAAATACCTTTAGCGAGGCTGGGATGCGATTTCCGAGGATGGCCAGAACAGCTAGTGCGAACGCGATGTCGGTCGCCATCGGAATGCCGATGCCGGGCTGCGTTGGCGTGCCCGCATTGAGCGAGTAATGAATCAGCGCCGGAGCGGCGAGCCCCCCAGCCGCCGCGAACATCGGCAGCAGGGCGTTGCGGACGTTGGAGAGTTCACCGCTGTAAAGCTCGCGCTCGAGTTCCAAGCCGATGAGCAGGAAGAAAACCGCCATCAGCGCATCGTTGATCCAGTGCTCAAGGCTCAGACCTCCGGCCCGTGTTTGCCACCAGCTCAAATAATCGGCACCGCCTGAGGAGTTCGTGATCAGCAGCGAGATCACCGTGCAGACAATCAGCAGAATTCCGCTGGACCTTTCCGAGTTGAAAAACCGTTGGAAGGTCTTTGATAGGTCTTGTTGGACAATGCCCATGGTCATCTTCAGGTGAAAAGGTCAAAAACGCACGGAATTCGCACGGGGCGCATAACGAGGCTGTAGAAAAAGTGGTCCTGATCTTGCTTCCTTCTGACAGCGAGTGCAAGGGAGTGGATGATGGCGCAGTACAAATTTGTCGACGTGAGCCCGCGGCTGTTGCCGGTGGTGCTGGAAAATCAGTCGGTGCCGGGGTCGTTTGCGCATGTGGGTGAGTGACGACTGCTTATGCGCCACGGGCGCGCGTCGACACGAACGCCAAGCAGCTAGGTTGGCGCCCTGCACCAGGGGAACGCACGCGCTGATGCGCGGGCCGGGCGCCCCGCACCTGGGATGGTTGCATGCGCTGCTGGTTATCGAAGTGCTGGCGTGCTGCGATCGCATCGGTCTTTGCGCAGGTGTTGGCTATTGTCGGCAAAGAAGGATTGATCGGTCGCGAGTGCTGCAGTCGCTTCTGCTCCAGTCGGCACTTCCCACAGCCCTGTGGGTCGTGTTCGCCATCGATGGCGTGAAGTTGCCAGCAAACGCCTGCAAGCTGCACCCCAACTGCAAACGCAAGCCCATGCGTAGCTCGCCGCCCACACCCCCCGAACCAAGCGCCCCAAGTGCCCGACGCAGAACTTGCGCGACCGATAACGACTTGACGCAATGACGGTCGCGCTCCACGATCGCGACTTCCTGCCTACGTCAACCGATCCGGAGTATCCATGAACCCTCCTGAGACACGCCAACTCACCGCGCGCGCGATCATCCTGTCGGTGATCCTGGCGATGATTCTCGCTGCGGCCAATACCTACCTCGGCCTGTTCGCGGGCCTGACCATTGCGACCGCGATTCCCGCGGCGGTGGTGTCGATGGCGGTGCTGAGGGTGCTGGGCGGGGGCACGATTCTGGAGAACAACATTGTGCAGACCGGCGCCTCGGCCGGATCGTCGATCGCCGCGGGCGTGATCTTTACGCTTCCCGCATTGGTCATTCTGGGCTACTGGCAGGACTTCCGTTATTCCTGGGTGCTGGCGATCGCGGGCCTGGGTGGGCTGCTCGGCGTGCTGTTTTCGGTGCCACTGCGACGCACAATGATTGTTGAAGACCCGCTGCCGTTTCCTGAGGGCAAGGCCGCCGCTGAGGTGCTCAAGGCGGGCGACAATCCAGGACCGGGTCTGAAGATTCTTGCGATTTCGTCGGTCATCGGCGCGCTGGTCAAGGTGATGGCCGAAAGCGGTTTGCGGATGATTCCCGATACCGCGGCGGGCGGAACATTTTTTGGCAAGTACCTCGGCTACATGGGCACCAATCTGTCGCCGGCCTTGCTGGGTGTCGGCTACATCGTCGGACTCAACATTGGTATCGTCGTGTTGTCCGGCAGCATTCTGTCCTACAACATCGCCATTCCGATCTATCACGCGTTCTTCCAGCACACTGACCCGGTGCTGATGGCGAAACTTGCCGGCCTCAGCGCGGCTGATGCGGCTGGGCTGATCCGCGGAGAAAAGATCCGCTATCTGGGTGTTGGCGCCATGTTGGTTGGCGGCATCTGGACCTTGTTCTCGCTACGCAACTCGTTGCTGTCGGGCATTCGCAGCGGCATCGCTGCAGCGCGCAAGGGTAGTGGCGAAAAAGTTGCCGAAACCGAACGCGACCTGCCGATGAAATGGATGTTAATCGCGTTGGTGGTGTTTACCATTCCATTGCTGATCCTGTATCAGGCCATCGTGCACCAATGGAGCGTCAGCATCCCGATGACCATTATCATGATTGTCACCGGTTTCCTGTTCGTTTCGGTTTCCGCCTACCTCGCTGGATTGGTCGGCTCATCGAACAACCCGGTGTCGGGCATCACCATTGCCACCATCCTGTTCGCATCGGTAGTGCTGTGGTTGTTGCTCGGTTCCGATTCACCGATCGGCGCTGTCGCCGCGATCATGATCGGGGCCGTGGTCTGCTGTGCGGCGGCGGTCGGCGGTGACAATCTGCAGGATCTGAAGGCCGGGTATCTGGTCGGTGCCACGCCGTGGAAGCAACAGTTGATGCTGGGTATCGGTGCATTGTCCTGTGCCCTGGTGATGGCGCCGGTTTTGAACTTGCTGGCCTCGGCGTACGGCATCGGACCGCCGACGCCAGAACACCCCAACTCGCTGAACGCGCCGCAGGCGGCGCTGATGGCATCGGTCGCCAAGGGCATGTTCGGCGGAAAATTGCCCTGGGACATGATCGCGATCGGTGGCGTCGTTGGTGCGATCACTATCGCGTTCGACTCCTGGCTGAAATCGCGCGGCTCAACCTTCCGTGTGCCCGTGCTCGCCGCAGCCATTGGCATTTACCTGCCGCTGGAACTGATGGTGCCAATTTTCCTCGGTGGCGTGCTGGCGCATCTGGTCGAGCGCAAGCACAAATTGGCTGCGCACGATGAGGCTGAGCGTGATCGCATTCATCGCCCCGGCACATTGTTTTCGGCTGGCCTGATCACCGGCGAAGCACTGATGGGCATCGCCATCGCGATCCCGATCGTGCTCAGCGAACGCGCTGACGTGTTGGCCCTCCCTTCGGCCTGGCACTTCGGTCAGTGGGCCGGGCTTGCGGTACTGGGCGCGGTCGGCTTATTGCTCTATCGGTCGGCAGCGCGGCGAACCTAGCCGCGCTGGTCATGCACACAGGCGCGCGTCGCGCCTGTGTTGCCATCACTCGAACCGAGTTTCTGCAGCCATACGCGAAAAGCAATCTTGCTCGTTACCATGGTCACGCGCAGCGCCGGCCGCGCCTTTGACTATTCGTCACTATCCCAGCGCCGCTACCGCCCTATGCTCGCTGCGGCGAATATCTCGCCCTGGAGTTGATGGATGAAGCGCCTTTTTGTTGTTGTTGCACTTGCCCTGTTGTCCGGCTCAGCGCTGGCTGAGTACTCGTTCAAGGTTTCCAATAACACCGGCCACAAGATCGTCGGCATCGAAGTTTCGGAAGATGGCAAGGAATGGGGCCACTTCGATATCGGCAAGGGCATTGCCGCAGGCTCCACGTCCACACTGGTGTGGGATGCGAGCACCGATGACGGCGGCTGCGAATGGACCTTCCGCGCTACTTTCTCCGACGACTCGGTTTCCGAGGAAGTGGATTTCGACTTTTGCGAAGAAGACCTGGAACTTGAGTTCAACTGATTGACGGATCGTGGCGAAACCCATTGCCCCGCCTCAACGGCGCGGCCTCGGGCATAGCCAAATGCAATGAACAGTTTGCGTTCGCTACGCTCGACAAGTGCCAGCGTCTCGACAACTCGGCGATTATGCTGTTTCCGGGGCGCGCCGAGCGAGTGCCGAGCTAGTGTGGTGTTGCACCCTATGCGACACATAAAATCGCGTCCTCGACCCCGTGGCTTCGTTGCGAATCTTGCCAAGGCCACCAGCCTTGGCGGCAAT
>JAWXCG010000293.1:0-6151 GCA_034440555.1 Pseudomonadota bacterium | reverse complement strand
ACCCCCGCTCTCAACAGCGGAGCTGGTCAAAACCTGCGGTTTTTCGCCCCCTGACTCAGGGGGCTATCGCGGCTCCGGACTTGTTCAGAGGTTCCTTAGCCAGTATCCAAAAGCGCGACGCCGATCGATACTTACCCGATGATCGACCGTACTAGAATCAGAATTTGCAGGTTCACCTCACCGGAGACAGCCATGAGCATTCGCGCACTGATATCCCGACCGCTATTGAAGCTACCCGTATTAACGTTGCTCACGATCGTCTGCGCTGGCCCGGTATGGGCGGCCAATCACCAAGTCACCGTCGGCGGTGCCACGCTGACGTTCTCTCCCAATAATCTGACGATTGCCGTCGGGGACACGGTGACGTTTACGAATGCCGGCGGCTTTCACAATGTGGTGTCGGATGCGGCAGGTTTTCGCTGTGCGACCAGCTGTACCGGTGCTGGCGGCAACGCGAGTTCCGCTGCCTGGACGGCCACGGTGACGTTCAACACCGCGGGCACATTCCCGTACTACTGTGATGTGCACGGCGCCGCAGGCTCAGGCATGTCGGGCTCGCTCACCGTTGAAGCTGCGCCCGTGACGCTTCCGCTTGGCCCCGGCTACACCGGCACCTGGTACGACCCAGCGCAAAGTGGGCATGGCATCTTTGTCGAGATTCTGCCGGGTGATTTGTTGTTGGCTTACTGGTTCACCTTCACGCCTGATGCGCAGCAAGCCTGGTTTGGCGGCGTGGGCAACATCACCGGCAACACCGCGACGATGACTGCAGTGCGCAGCACCGGCGCGCGCTTCATTCCGAACTTCAATCCAGCCCAAGTAGTTCGCACCGATTGGGGCACCCTGACCTTTACCTTCGCCGACTGCAGCAATGGACGCGTCGACTTCAACTCCGTTGTAGGTTTTGGTACGGGCAGCATGAACCTGAAGCGACTGACCCTGCCAGCGGGACTGTCCTGTCCCCCGCCAGTGGTCGCCACCGCCAGCGTAAAGGGTGACGAGTAGCAATCGCGCCTGAAGCCGCCGTCTTCTGCTGCTTTCGTCGCATATCGGCGCAGCGCTGTGCTTCGGCACGGCGCTGCTCGGCGGCCAATGCACCAGGACTGCGCAAACCGTCGACATGGCATCGGAGGCCGGGGCGATTGCGCTGCCAGTGTCAAGCTCGAACCCGCGAATTCGAAAATACTGGTGTAATGCTGGGAAGGCATCACACGCCACGGCGAAGTCTCATTCGCGTTAATCGTTTGATGGGACGCCGTGGGCACGAGAGCTGAAGAAATCTACCCCCATTCGTCAGTGCATGGCTTGTCGGTTCTAAGTAATAATCGCGCAGCCGTCCGTTGCATTCCATCTGTCCAAGTCAAATTCCCCAGGGTGGACTCCGCGCCCAGTCGCCTACAGTAGGAGAGCGTCATTTCCATCTCAGCGCTGGCCGCCCGGTTGATTTTAATCCTGCTCCTGATGGCCTGCGCCACGTCGGCCTTGTCCGCCAATCACGATGTCGCGGTGGGTGGCAACGGATTTCGCTTCACGCCCAATCGTCTCAGCATTGCTGTCGGCGATACCGTTACGTTCACCAATGCTGGCGGCACCCACAACGTGGCGTCTCAGGCTGGCGGCTTCCGCTGTGCCAGCTCCTGCACTGCAAGCGGTGGCCAGGTCACCGCTGCTGCGTGGATTGCTACAGTTACCTTCAACACACCCGGCGCTTTTGATTTCTTCTGCGAGGCGCATGGCGCGCCCGGCGAAGGCATGGCGGGTTCGCTCACCGTTGAAGGTACGCCGCCGCCAACTCCGCTCGGCCCCGGCTACACCGGCACCTGGTACGACACGCTGCAAAGTGGGCATGGCATCTTTGTCGAGATTCTGCCGGGTGATTTATTGTTGGCGTACTGGTTTACTTTTACGCCTGATGGCCAGCAAGCCTGGTTCGGTGGCGTCGGCCGGATCGTTGGCAACAGCGCCACGATGACGGCGGTACGCAGCACCGGCGCACGCTTCATACCCAACTTCAATCCGGCCGAAGTAGTGCGGACCGATTGGGGCAGCCTCACCTTCACTTTCACCGACTGCACTAACGGTCGCGTCGACTTCAACTCGGTGGTCGGATTCGGTACTGGCAACATGATCCTGAAACGACTGACCCTGCCTGCAGGACTCACCTGCCCAGCGCCGGCAGTCACCGCCACCGCCAGCGTCCAATCCAACCGGTAGCAAATTGCATGCACAACCTCAGTCGTCAGCGGGTTTCGCCGCGCACATTCAGTGCACTTTGTTTGAGCGTCGCGCTGCTCAGCGGTTTTTGCATGCGACCGGTACAAGCCGTCGAGCTTGCAACGCCGGCACCGGCGATCGCACTGCCGCAATTGCAATCTGATCAACAAGTCACCTTGGCAAGCCTGCGCGGTCGAGTGGTGCTTGTCGATTTCTGGGCATCGTGGTGCGGCCCGTGTGTGGAATCATTGCCGCAGTATCAGAAACTCCGGGATGAATTCGCACGCGAAGACTTCGAAGTGTTGGCAGTGAATCTGGACGAAGACAAGGGCGACGCGCTCGCCTTTCTGAAACGTTATCCACTGAAGTTTCTGCTGGTTCGTGATGCCGAGGGCGTCGTTGCCACCGCTTACGCACTCAAGGGTATGCCTTCCTCCTATCTGATCGACCGCGAAGGCGTACTGCGCTCGCGCCACGTCGGATTCAAGTTGAAAGACCTGGCACCGCTGCGCAGCAAGATCCAGGAACTCATCGCAGAAAAACCGGTCGCGAAACCGACAAACACGCAGAAAAATGCAGTGGAGAAGCGACGTGCGAACTGAGCGCAGCACGAAGTTCAAACTGCTGCTGTTGCCACTGCTGCTGGTGCTCGGCGCATGCGCCAGCACAACCACCGTGCAGCCTTGGGAACGTGGCAGGCTGGCGCGCTGGGACATGCAATGGCAGCCCGATGCGCTGGAAGGCGCGATGGCGGATCATGTGAAATTCAGCAAGGAAGGAACCTCGGGTCATCTTGGCGCTGCCGGCGGTGGCTGCGGCTGCAATTGATTCAACCATCACGAGCACTGAATCGATCGCCCTACAACACCGCGCACTCAGAGACCACCGGATGAAGCCCCTCAAAAAATCCCCCAAGCCTGCTTCCGCCCCTGTCGTGCCAACGTGCAGTTCTGCCCCGCTGCGCATACTGCTGGGCGCAGCCGCGGCCCTCAGCGTCAGCGCGGTGCACGCGGTAGTAGACGCGCCCCCCGATCCGAGCGTGGAGTCGGATGCAGCGGCTGCTGATCAGGGCCAGAAAACGCGCACCAGCTATCGCTACTCCGAATACGATGAAGATCCGCAGACGGGCCGGGTGATTGGCAGTCGCGAGCGCTATTTCGTGCGCGCGCATCAATTCCGCCTCGACCAGAGCATCGGCGAACGCGCCGCGCTGGCGCTCAGCGGCACTCATGAAGTCATGAGTGGATCATCACCGTGGTATGTCCTGCCGGGCGCCAATGGTGATCTCATTCAGGTGCTGAGCGGTGCCAGCATCCGCGACACTCGCCGCGAACTGGTAGCAACACTGGTCACCGATCCCACCCTCCCCGACCACAACACCTACAGCGCGTCGATCTCCGATGAAGACGATTACAAATCGCTCGCCCTCGGCTTCGAACGGGCACAGGCACTCGCGCCGCAGCTCACCCTTGGCTACGGTTTGAGCTACTCCGACGACTCGCTTGATCCCACCGATGCGATCGAACAAAACCGCATCGAGCATGCGAATAAAAACACTGCATCGGGGTTCGCCAGTCTGGCCTGGGTGCTCGACCGTTCATCGGTACTGCAGGCCGGCGTGCAACTTACCCGCCACGACGGTTATCTTTCCGATCCCTACAAACAAGTAGCCGTGGGCACCGATGTGCTGCGCGACGCGCGTCCCGATCTACGCCTGCAAACTGCCGCCATCGTGCGTTATCGACGCGCGTTCGCCGACGCCAATGCCGCCCTGCATCTGGACTACCGCTACGTACACGACGACTGGTCGATCCAGTCGCACAGTATTGAGCTGGGCTGGTATCAAAGCCTCGGCAAGGACTGGCGCCTGGTGCCCAGCTTGCGCTACTACAGCCAGTCCGCGGCCGACTTTTACAGCGCCTTTTTTGTCGACAGCCCAGGGCGCCATGCGTCCAGCGATTTTCGACTCTCGGCGTATGGCGCGGTATCCGGCAAATTGAATCTGCGCAAACGCTTCGGTGATTGGGAGTTCAGCATCGGCGCCGAGCGTTATCGCAGCAACGAACACTATGCGCTCGGCAGTGCCAACGACATCGTGCCCGGACTGGTCAGCTTCACGCGTTTTTTTGCCGGCTTCGATTACGGCTTCGATTGAGCGATGCTGCAATCGTTTCACTTCAGTTTCGCAGCGATGGGTTGTCCGTGTGCGCTGCATCTGGAAGCCGAACACGAACAGGCTGCGCAGCAGGCGTTCACCATCGCCGAAACAGAACTGCGTCGCCTCGATCGAAAATACTCGCACTATCGCGACGACAGCCTGATCGCCGAGATCGCTGATCTCGCTGGCAGCGGGCGCTCGCTCACAGTCGACGACGAAACCGCCGCATTGCTCGACTTCGCGGCGAGTTTGCATCAGCAAAGCGCGGGCCTGTTCGACATCACCACCGGTGCGTTAACGCACCTCTGGGACCTGCGCAGCGGCAGCATCCCCGACGCCGCAGCGATTGCCGAAGCCTTGCGTCACGTCGGCTGGCAGCGATTGCAATGGCAGCGGCCCGAGCTCAGCGTGCCCGTCGCCGGGATGCGCCTGGACCTCGGCGGCATCGTAAAAGAATACGCTGCGGATCGCGTTGCCCAATTGTGCCGCGATGCCGGCTTCAGCCACGGCATGGTCGACCTTGGCGGCGACCTCGCCGTCATCGGTGCACATGCCGATGGCAGCGCTTGGCGCATCGGCATCAAATCACCCGACGCCCGCAACTACGCCACCGCCCACATCGACATCAGCGCTGGCGGCCTCGCCACCAGCGGCGACTACGAACGCTGCCTCATCGTCGATGGACGCCGCTATTCACACATCATCGACCCACGCAGCGGTCAACCGATCGAAAGTTTTGCCAGCGTCAGCGTCAGTGCGCCCAGCTGCCTCGTCGCCGGCGCCGCCGCCACCATGGCCATGTTGCTCGGCACAGTCAACGGCGCAAACTGGTTGCAAGAGCTCGGCCTGCCCCACCTCTGCCTATCCCGCCTACCCGAGTAGGGTGGGTGCAACCCACCATTTTTACTAACCCTTGAAATCCAACGAAGCCGAATTGATGCAATAACGCAATCCCGTAGGCGCCGGACCGTCCTCAAACACATGACCCAGATGCGAATCGCAACGCGCGCAGCGCACCTCAACCCGACGCATTCCATGCGCCTCGTCAAAGTGCTCACTCACCGCCTGCCGTGACAGCGGCTGAAAATAACTCGGCCAACCCGAGCCCGACTCGAACTTCGTCGTCGACGCAAACAACTCCGCCTTGCAGCACGCACAAACATATGTGCCGGCTTCATGGTGATCCCAGTACTTGCCCGTAAACGCGCGCTCGGTAGACGACCCGCGGCACACCGAATACTGCGTCGGCGAGAGCTCGCGACGCCATTCCTCATCGGACTTGATCACCTTCTCGTTCATTGCATAAGCTCCATCGGGCATTGCGGCAGGTCATCGGCTGGATACGCAAAACAACGCTCCAGCCTGAACCATAGCGCAGTACCTCAAGTAAAACGCTTGAAACATCGGCGCCCGCCCCTATACTGATTGCATCTAGCAATAACAGTTCAACCGGGGGCGATCGGCTTCGACGGGGGACTCGAAATCGCTGGGTGCATGTCGAGGGGGTTGCTTTCCTCGTTAATCCAGCAGCAAAACTTTAGTTGCCAACGACGACAACTACGCACTGGCCGCTTAAGGCCTAAGCTCCGACTGCGCTTGTACTGGTGTTCGCAAAAGTCGGATCATTATCACCGGGTAAGCGCTGCGTGTGTCTGGGTCGCAGCGACGAAAATCTACAGGCTGGTGGCAGGGTAAGCGCGCGTTTCGGCATCCCCGCCATGAGAACAAAGAAACGCTAAACATGTAGTGCCTAGGACGTAGAGCTTTCGGACGCGGGTT
>JAWXCG010000292.1:0-7705 GCA_034440555.1 Pseudomonadota bacterium | reverse complement strand
TGAACAAGTCCGGAGCCGCGATAGCCCCCTGAGTCAGGGGGCCAAAAACCGCAGGTTGACCAGCTCCGCTGTTGAGAGCGACCAGCTCCGCTGTTGAGAGCGGGGGTTTGGCAAGCAATAGGCCGTGTGGCGAAGACGAAGTGGTGACTTATTCAGACCTTGCCTGATGGCGGCAGCACGCGCACGCGCGCCGCGGATTTCGACAGAACATTTTAAGGTCAGAACCAGTCCCGCTCTGGCGTTGCCTGTTGGCTGCTGGAGCCAGCACCCGGACTTTGCGCGTTTCCAGCTTCGAGATGCAGCGGCTACGGACGCGCAACGAATTGCAACTTGCGGCAGGCAACTTGCAAGTTGCAGGATTTATCGATCACTGCAGTGGCGTTGTCGACGGCGATGGTTGCGGATGCATGGGCAGCACGATTGTGAACGTTGCCCCGAGGCCTGGCCTGCCAATCGCGCTGATGCTTCCGCCGTGGTGCTCGACAATGCGTTGGACGATCGCCAATCCAATGCCGGTCCCTTCATATTCGCTACGACCATGCAGGCGATGGAAAGGCGCAAAGATGCGCTCGGCATGTTCGTTGGCAAAGCCGATGCCATTGTCTTCTACCCGAATCAACCAGCCTGACGTGGCTTTCCCGCTATCCAATGCCTGGGCGGATATCGACACCAGGGACGCGCGCTCGGGATGATGAAATTTGAGCGCATTGGCGATCAGGTTCTGGAACAACTGGCGCAACTGAGTAGCATCGCCGACGACAGTCGGCAGTGCATTCCATTCAACTTTCCCGCCGCTGGACTCGATGCGCGCGTCCAGGTCGTCGACCACGGTAGTCAGCAACCGGTTCAGATCCACCTCGGTGAACCGCTCGCTGCGCGTCGCGATGCGTGAGTACGCCAGCAGATCGTCGATCAGGGTCTGCATGCGTATTCCAGCCTGCACATTGCGCTTCAGATACTCGTTGGCGCGCTCGTCCAACTGCGCTGCGTATTCACGCAGCAGACGATCCGAGAACATGCGTATCTTGCGCAAGGGTTCCTGCAAGTCATGCGAAGCGACAAAAGCGAAATCCTGCAGTTCACGATTGCGACTATCCAGGTCACTCATGCTCTTTCGCAGTGCCTGCTCGGCCTCTCGCCGCAGCGTGATGTCGCGAATGAATCCGGTGAACAGCCTGCGGCCTGCGCGATGCACTTCGGTGACTGAAAGCTCCATCGGGAAAATATTGCCGTTGCGACGCAGCCCATGGACTTCGCGACTACTGCCCAGCAAGCGCACCACGCTGGTGACGCCATGCTTGGCCAGAAACGAATCGTGCCACTGCCGATCCGCTTCGGGCATGAGCGCGCTGATACTGCGGTCAATAATGTCGCCAGCTGTGCACCCAAAGATTTTTTCGATGGCGGAGTTGGCCGAGACAATGCTGCCCCACTCGTTGATCGTGATGATGCCTTCGAGCGAGGCGTCGAGGATCGCGCGCAGGTATTCTTCGCTGTCGCGCAAGCGTTCGACGTCGAGCCGACGCTCGGTGACATCAGTCATGCCGCCGACCATACGCAGGGGCCGCCCTGAGCCGTCGCGGATCACAAAGCCGCGATCCGTCACGTAGGCGTAGCTCCCATCGCTACGTACGAAGCGATACTCGTCGGACCACATCTCAGCGCCTGAATCAATCACCGCTTGGATGCCGGCAACCACGCTGGGCTGGTCGTCGGGATGAATGCGCTGGGTCCAGGAGCTGATATCCGCTTGAATCGATTCTGGCGAGTGCCCGAATAGCCGGTGCAATCCATCGCTCCACCAAAGCGCGTTGGTCTGCAGGTTCCAGTCCCACACGGCGTCGGCGGTGGCGCGCGCAACATTGCGGAACCTCGATTCGCTGAGGCCAATGGCCAATTCGGCCGCGCGTCGCTGAGTGATGTCCTGGAAGTAAATAGCGAGCCCGCGCGGGTGCGGGTAAACGCGTAGATTGAACCATGCAGACAAGGGCTTCAGATAGATACTGAAATCCATTGTGCGTTGTTCGGTCATCGCTTCACGATACTGTTGTTCAAGCTTCGTACCCACCAACTCCGGGTATTCGGCCCAGATGCTTTTCCCGATCAGCGCGCGATCGGGATCGTGCAGCAACGCCTGCGCCTGCGCATTGAGATACGCGAAGCGCCAGTCGTTGTCGAGAAAGTAGACCGCATCGCTCGTGCTATCGAGCACTGCATGCATTTCGTCGGCGATTTCGCCTACCTTTTCCTGAGCTTGTTCGCGCTCGGCCATATGCAGCAGGACATCCGCGCGCATTGCCGAAGCCAGCCGCGCGCGCTCGCGCGACAGCGCAGCGAAATGCAGGGCGGTTGCGAACACTCCGCCCATGATAATTTCGGCGAGCAACAGCAGTTCGGGCAGGAAACGATAGCCCGCGTCCTCGGACTGACGAAACTCAACGCGCATTGCGCCCAGTCGCGCAGGCAACAGGGCGCGAAAGACCGGTACGCTGTCGAAATCTCCGCGGGTATAGATCGGCTTGCCTGAATCGAGAATGCGCATGGAAGCCGGCGCAGCAATGGGATCGAGGGTCTTGGCAAATAACGGCGGGAACGCGATTTCCGCCAACAGGTAACCGCGAACCTCACCCTCGGAAATTGCGGGAAACACAACCAGGATGCCCGCATCACCATCACCCAGATGCACCGCTTCTGAAGTTTGCTGGCTTCGGGTCTGGCGCGCCGCGCGTAGCAATTCTGACCAGTGTTTCTCCAAATCTGATTGCTCGCGCATTCGAAGCTTGTGCGGGCGCGAGATCACGTAATTCCCACTGAAGTCCGCGGCGCGCCAGCTGATGCCTTGCAGGCTGGAGAAATCGCGCAGGTAACTCGCCGACTCGGTCGCCAGTTCGTCATGAAGTTGCTGCTCGCTCACGGCACTGGCGGTTCTGGCGAGGCGCTCGGCCAATCGCTGCAGTGCCCGGAAGCGATTTTGCAACGCGGAGTCGAGACTCTGCTCAACGCTCAATAGGTACAATCGGCTTAGCTCGTCCTGGCTCTGGGCGAGCTGCTTACGTGTGGCATCCCAGCCCATGATCGACCCGATGATGACGATGCCAGCCGCCAGCAGAGGCGTCCAGATTTTTTCGCGTTGGTCGCGGGCATCGATGACGCTCCGAGCGAATAGTGGTCGGCCGCTGAACACGGCAAAGCCGAGAAGCGCCAGCGCTGCACCAATGCCGATCGCTCTCTCGCTGATGGACGACAGACTCCAGAACGAAACGATCGCAATCGACAACGCCACCGTCAATAGCGCTGCGCCGAACACGGATATTCCACGGACCAGCCTGGATCGCTGCGCTCGCTTCGCTCGAGGTGGCGGCGCATCCGAGCCCAGGCTATTCATCGCTGCGGCGCACGCTCTTTTGGTCAGATCTGCCGGTCACGACGCCAAGCGTCATTAGCGACACACGGCAGTGCGGCGTAACGGGCAGCTCCATGCTTCAACCTCCGCTGCCAAGTTCATGCGTGCGGAATGCCTGCAAGACCTGAGCGCGCAAGGCCTCGTCGTCCCAGGGTTTGGTCAGAAACTTGTAGATTGCGCCGCGATTGATCGCCTCGGTAACGCTGGCCAGATCGGTGAATCCACTCAGCACCATGCGAATGGTGTCTGGATACATTTCCTTGACCTGACTAAGGAATTCGGTGCCGCTCATGCCGGGCATGCGTTGATCGGAAAGGATCACCTGCACCCGATGCGTGGCCAGCAGCTCGAACGCTTCGGGGGCGTTGGCGGCGACCAGAATTTGGTAGCCGTCGCGGCGCAGCAGGCGCGTCAACGAGCGGCGGATATTGTCTTCGTCGTCCAAAATCAGCAGCGTGCGTGCTTGCACATCCTCCGCTTGCGTTGCGGGCAAAAGGTAGCGCTTTCGTATCAGCTCGGGAATCTCGTCGGCGCTCAATGCCCGGGAAAAATAGTGCCCTTGAAATTCATCGCAATGACCGCGCCGCAGGTAACCGACCTGTGCCGCGGTTTCTATGCCTTCGGCAACTACGCGCAAGCCCAGATGGTGGCCCATGGCAATCATCGCCTTGACCAGCCCGGCGTCGTTGCCGTCGTGCGCGACGTTGGCAATGAAACTCTGGTCAATCTTGAGCTTGTCGATTGGAAACAGGCGCAGGTAGCTGAGGCTGGAATAACCCATGCCGAAATCATCCAAAGCCAGATGCACACCCAGTCGCTTCAGTTCATGCATTTGTGCGACGGCGTGGTCGGCATTGCCCATCAGCACGCTTTCGGTGAGTTCCAGTTCGAGCATGCCCGGATCAATGCCGGTTTCGGCAATGGTGCGGCGTACATCGCTGACAAAAGTTGCGCGCTGCAATTGTGCGGCAGAGACATTGACACTCACCAGGAAACCGCTGAGGCCCTCATCCATCCATTTGCGTAATTGTCGGCAGGCGGTGCGCAGCACCCAGGCACCGAGTTGCAGGATCATGCCACTGTCTTCGGCAATGGGTACGAAGCGCCGCGGCGGCAGCAGACCAAACTCGGGACTGTTCCAGCGCACCAGCGCCTCAATTGCGGTGAGTGCGCCATCCTGCGCATTGACCTGGGGTTGGTAATGCAGCAGAAATTCATCTTTACTGAGCGCGTCGCGCATGCGCCCGCCCAGCGCTATTCGATCACCCAGAATCTCCTGCAGCTCATGGCCGAATACGAAAGCGCTGTTGCGGCCGCCGCGTTTGGCGCGATTGGTGGCAATTTCTGCCTGACGGGTGAGTTCCAGTATCGAAGAGCCAGTATCTGGATATGCCGATACGCCCACCGAAGCAGATAGATACAGCGTCGCCATCGATGACACGGACAGGGGCTCGGCAATCGCCTCGCAGAATGAGTTTGCCAGGGTAAGCAGATCGGCATCGGCGGCCACGCCGCCGATCACCACCAGAAACTCATCGCCGGCGTAGCGCAGCACTTCGGCGCCCAGTCCCGCGATTTCGCGCAGGCGGATGGCCACCTGGCGCAACGCTGCATCGCCCATGGCGAATCCCATGGTGTCGTTGATGGTATTGAACTTGTCCAGATCGATAAACAGAAAAGCCAGCCGATGATTCTGTGCGCGCGCCTCGACACTGCGCGCGCGCTGCATCAGTTCGTCCAGGCGCGCTTGCGAACCGGCGTACTTGGGCAGCCCGGTCACCGCGTCATAGGTCGCAAGATAGAGGTGCTCGATCTCCAGCTGCTTTTGTTCGGTTATATCGGTCATCGCGCCGACGTAATGACTGACCTCAGCCCCCGATTCGCGCACCGGAGAAACCGTCAGTCGATTCCAGAACAGGGCATTGTCCTTGCGGTAGTTACGCAGCACCACCGTGCAGTCACCTTCCCTGGCCATCGCCTCGCGAATCTCGACCACCCCTTCCTGATCGATATCGTCGCCTTGCAGGA
Source organism: Pseudomonadota bacterium (assembly GCA_034440555.1). GTDB lineage: Bacteria > Pseudomonadota > Gammaproteobacteria > Xanthomonadales > Ahniellaceae > 0-14-3-00-62-12. Next base: position 2,274 of record JAWXCG010000292.1, on the reverse strand, counting down.
AGCGGCAGTTTTTTCCGATGATTTCGGCCGCAGCGTAGCCGGTGATATGTTCAAATGCCGGGTTGACGTAAATAATTGGCTGGTCGCGCTTGCGCACGTCGACAATCACCAGACCATCACTGGTCGATTCGATAGCCCGACCGAGCAGCAACAACTGTTTGGCGCTGGCGCGTTGCGCGGTCACGTCGTGCAGTATCAGCACGCGCGCGGCAGCGCCATTCCATTGCGTCACGCTGCTGCGCAAATCGACCAGATGGACCGCGCCAAGACCATCGCGCAATTCGACTGTTTCGCGCGGCTCGTCACGCAGTACCTCGGGCACCTCGCTCCCGGTCAATTCAACCTCAGGAATACCGAGCAGCTGACTGGCGACTGGATTGGCAAATAAAATGCGATTGCCCGCGCCGACCACCAGCAGGCCATCGGCAACGTCGCGCAGCACTTGCCTCAACGTCGCTTCGCTGGCGATCAACGCAGCCTCGGCGCGTAGCCGGTCGGAGATGTTGTAGGCCAGCTCGAGGTGCGCTTTGGCGTTGCCAAAACGAATATCGCTGCGCACTATATCCACATGAATCAGACTGCCGTCGCGACATCGGTGCGCGCAGATGCCAGCGCGAACGTGTCCGGTATTGGTTTTGTTTTCGTTGTGAAACATCAGGAAGTGTTCGACATCCTCAGCGCTGTGCAGATCGGTGACACGCAGCGCGAGAAACTGTTCCCGGGTGTACCCGTATTGCGCGATGGCGGCGTCATTGACTTCGAGGATGCGCAAATTCTCCGGGTCGTAGACCCACATCGGCATCGGACTGGCGTCGAACAGGGTGCGGTAGTCGTTTTCGCGCTCGGCAAGCATGGCGCCCAGGCGATGGCGTTCCACGGCATAGCGCAGACTACGACCCAGGGACTCACCATCGAGTTTGGCTTTGACCAGGAAATCCGCTGCGCCGGCTTGCAGACAAAGACGGTCCACTTCAGGGCTGCTGTGCCCGGTCAACACAATCATTGGCGGCCGCCGAAAGTCGTCCGCGGTCTCGCTCAGAAGATCGGCACCGGTGCGGGCACCCAGCTGAAAATCGACCAGGACAACGTCATGCGCATGGCGTTCGAGTTGCACTAATGCTTCGTCATAGGTGCTGGCGGTTTCGGGGACATAGTCGCCGCGCGCACCGAGATGATCCAGCAGATCGACAATGAGGAACCGGTCATCGGGATCGTCGTCCACCAGCAATACGCGCAATGGCGGTGTCTGTTCGGGCATGAAGTCCTCGATGCTGCGGCGGTCCGGTCAATACCGTGGCTGGAGTATGGCTGGGCAGACGCCATCACTCCAATCGGGTGAATGCATCGCTCAGCGCGGGTAGCTTGGCTCAAGCAATGCTGCGCCACAACGGCCCGTCGCTGCCGTGAGTCAAATCCCAGCCTGTGCCTGCGACCGCGGGTTCGCGCCGACCCCTGGCGCGCGTCAGCCCGTCGCGGTATCTGCCACTGTGCGGCCTTCGATCGCCCCAGCCCTGCGCAAAGCGCGTGCATGCGCGCGATGCCCTGCATACTCGCGCCCGGAAGGCCTCCGCGGCGCATCAAAAGCGCGCTGCTGTCATCTGCAGCGGCGAGGCCTGCGGCATGCGACGGGGAGAGGCAAGCGCAGTGGTCTTGTGGCTGCGGTTGGATTGCAACAGCCTGGCGATGATCTGCTTGAGCTGCTCGTCCTCCCAAGGCTTCGCAACCAGTTCGATCGGTCCCATGCCCTTGACCATGGCCATGGCTTCCAGAATTCCGGCAAACCCGCTGAGCAGGATGCGCGGCGTATGTGGGTGCAGTTCGGTGAATTTGTGCATAAAGTCTACGCCGGTCATCGTCGGCATCAGGTAATCGGCGATGACCAGGTCGAATTCGCATTCCGCAGCACGCGCCAGAGCCAGCGTTGGCTTCTCGAAAGATTCCACCACCGCCTCCCCACGAAGCTGGGCAAAGGGCATGAAATGAATGGTGCGGCCGAGGCTACGCAGCACATTGCGATCGTCGTCAACAAGCATGATTCTGGCCATAGGATTCTCTCTTGAGCAAAGGTTGCGGTGGTGGGGTGAGCGTCGGAAAGCCTGTTTCAGCCCGCCACCACCCTTATTTCTTGGATCACATATTGGACCTGACCCGCAACGCTCGAAATACGTGCAAACACCTAAGGAAGGTCTGAATAAGTCACCACTTCGTCTTCGCCACACTGCTTATTGCTTGCCAAACCCCCGAAAACCTGCGGTTTTTCGCCCCCTGACTCAG
>JAWXCG010000291.1:0-11102 GCA_034440555.1 Pseudomonadota bacterium | reverse complement strand
CGGCGTACTCGCCATCTGAAAAGGTCAGTTGCGTCATGATTCCACTCGCCGCCGGATCGTGGTGTGATCTAACCACATCGGGACTTGTTCAGACCATCCGTAGGCAATGGCGTGCTGATCGCGAGCGGTGCGCGCAATCAAGTTCGCGAGAACCGTTTTGGCGCCAATGGCGAGCTGGGGATCGATCTCGGCAACGATGGCGTGACGCCCAACGACGACGATCCGCTCGCCGCGCCTCTGACGGGCCTCGCCAACCGCCTGCAAAATTATCCGCTGCTCGACACCGTGCGTCGCTCGGTGCTGAGCCCAACCCAAACCTTTGTCACTCTGGACGGTAGCCTGCGCACGACTCAAGGCAGTTACGCCGTAGATGCTTTTCGCGTGCCCAGCTGCGATGCCTCCGGATACGGTGAGGGCAATGCATTGATCGGCAGCTTCACGGTCGACGTGCAGTGTGGCTTCGGTCCCTCCGCCCAGTGCGAAGAGCCTTTCAGTGTCCTGCTTCCAGAAAACGACTTAAACGAAACCGATGCCATTTCACTGACCGCGGCCGGCGTCGGCGGCAATACGTCTGAATTTTCCCCGTGCTACGCGCAAAACCCGGATTTCAGCATCAGCGTCACTAACGGCGCCTCCGGCGTCACAGGTGGCACCACGACGACCTACACCATCGTTGCACGCAACGCAGGTTTTACCCCAACCGGCGCTGAGCGCGTGCGCGACACGTTTCCAGCGGCTTGCGCAAACGCTACTTGGACCTGCCTCGGCGCCAGCGGCGGCAGCTGCACCGCGTCGGGCTCGGGCGACATAAATGACGGCGTGATCGGCTTGCCGGTCGGCGCGCAGGTGACTTACACCGCGCGTTGCGCGATCAGCCCCACCGCCACCGGCAGCTTGATCAACACCGCCACCATCAGCTCCGCGCGCACCGATTTAACGCCCGCCAACAATACTGACACCGATACCGATCCGATCATTGTCAGCGTGCTTTCGATCGGCCCGGTCAGCGTGGTTGAAGGCACCGGCGGGACCACCGATTTGGTCTATACCGTGACCGCTACGCCCACGCCGCAAACGCTGGTCGAAGTGAACTACGCCAGCAGCAACGGCAGCGCCAGCTCAGGCAGCGACTACACCCCAGTGAGCGGCACGCTGAGTTTTGCCAGCGGTATCGCGAGCCGCTTGATCCGCGTGGCGGTGGTCTCTGACCGCGTGGTTGAAGGCAACGAAACGCTCTTGATGACTTTAAGCCAGCCGAGCAACGCAAGCATCAATGTGGCCAGCGCGCTCGGCACCATCAGCAACGATGACTCGGCGACGTTGTCACTCAATGACGCCGCCGCGACTGAAGGCAACGCAGGCACGGTCGCGCTCACCTTTAGCGCGACGCTATCGAACCCGGTGCAAGGTATCGTTACGGCGAGTTTGAACACCGCCAATGGCAATAATATGGACTCGACTCTCAACGCCACCCTGGCGGACAACGACTATGTGGCGGTGGTCGATGGCAACTTGAGTCTCAGCAGCGGCCTGACGCTGCGCGGCACCAGCGTGCAGGTGGTCGGCGACACCACGCCCGAATCGAGCGAAGCCTTCCGCCTGTTGCTATCGAATTTAAACGTGCCGGCGAACATTCCCGCAGGCGCGGTCACCCTCGGCAACGCCACCGGCACCGGCACGATCCGCAATGACGATGGTCAAGCGACCACCAACACCATCACCAGCCACACCCCAGACCCGTCGTTCGTTGGCCAGCCCTACAACGTCGGCGTGACGGTCAGAGGCCAAGGCCAATCGCCCCCTGGTAGCGTCACGATCAGCGACGGCGAGGCGAGCTGCAGCTTCAACCTAAGCCTCGCCATCTCCCCGAACGCAAACGGCCTCTGCGCGTTAGTCAGCTCAACGCCAGGCCTAAAAACCTTAACCGCAAACTACACCCCAAACAGCAGCGCCTTCGCGGCGAGCAGCGGATCGGCCACGCATCAAGTCGACGCCGACGATCTGGTATTCGTGGATTCGTTCGAATAGAGCCTGGGAACGCCAAGCCCCAGCTTGGCGAGAGCGACGCAGCATCGCTGGCTCGGCTTCGCAATGTCCGGGTATCGTGCTTGCGAATTTCGCAGCGCCGAATTCATTGGCAATCGCCCGATCGAATGGGTGGGTTCCGGCATCTCTGAATCGAAAAAATGTAGAGCGGTGCTTGTGGGACCACACCGATCCTTAAGGAAACCTCTGAACAAGTCCGGAGCCGCGATAGCCGCCTGAGTCAGGGGGCAAAAAACCGCAGGTTTTTTGGGGGGTCTGGCAAGCAATAAGCAGTGTGGCGAAGACGACGACGTGACTTATTCAGACCTTCCCTAAGCGTTGTCAGCTGCGGAAGAGTCGGTTGTATTCGAAAGCGCGCGTAACCGTTGCGGTGAGTTTGTCGGAGTCGCGATGCGTCGCATTGATCAGCACTACCATCTCCTCGGGAACCAACACCGAAGGAACCAGCAGCAGTGCGCTTGATCCCGATTGATACCATTGCGAGCCGGCATCGACACTGGCTTTGCCGGCGGGTATCGCCGACCAGGCGCGATCGAGTGTGGCGAGCTTGAGCTGGGCGCGACGCCTCCACACTGCGCTTGGCACGGCAAGCTGCACCACGTACTTGTTCAACGGCAATCCAACGGAATCAATATGCGCCGCTGTTTCGAGCACAGCCAATGCGAGTGATTGGGTGGCATACAACACGAATTCGCCAGGCGCATTCCAGCGACCGGGGTAATGAGCTGCGCCTGCGCCGGTCAAGTCGGCAGCGCGATAAGTCCGGGTTTCCGTCGCAATGCGCCAGAGTCGGATTGATGCCGTCACAGGTACGCGCCGCTCTCGATCGCTCCGAGCGTTCGGGATACGACCTCGAAGCCAGTGGGTGTGTCGAGGAAATCGGCCGGCTTCTTGCCGCCCAAGGCGGGCTGAGCGCGTTCGAGCCACTGTCCAAGCCACTTGGCAGCATCAAAATTTTCCGTCTCGGGCACGGTGCTGCGGGCGAGCATGTCGGAAACCATGCCAAGCAGCCTTGCGACGCCCAAGGCTGCGTGTCCACTGGCGCCAGCAATCGGCTGGTTTCTGGCTATTTTTTGTTCGGCGGTGGCCTTGGGTACGCCAATCATGTCGTAAAAGCGCATCGTCGGGATCTGCATTTCTGTGGCCATCGCCTTGAGCAAGGAACCGGCGATACCCTCGCGCTCAAATTGCATAAGTTCCAGTGGCGTTGCATGGGTGAGCGTATCGACGTAGTGACGCAGCCCGCCGGGTGCGCCGATTAAACGACCTGCTTTGGCGAGCGTCGTTGACACGACTTGGCGTTTCGGAGTCGATGCCAGGCCGTGCAATTCGCGGACGCGCGCGACAGTGTCCTTTGGCGATTTCGAGTCAGCTGCAACACTGCGTTTGGCGCGCAGTGGGGCCACAGCCGCAATGTCGGGCTTGGTTTTCTGGGCTTTGCTGCCGTTGTTCGCCGGGCCGGCAGCTGTGGACTGGGTCTTGATCGAGATCGAGGTGGGCATGAGTTCTGTCCGTGTGTATATGGACGAATAGTAGGATTGATACAGACGAATAGCAAATCTGCGGCTGCGGATTTGTTTGAGCAAGGTCGACGCCAACCAAGGAAGGTCTGAATAAGTCACCACTTCGTCTTCGCCGCACTGCTTATTGCTTGCCAAACCGCAAAAACCTGCGGTTTTTCGCCCCTGACTGAGGGGGCCATCGCGGCTCCGGACTTGTCCAGCGGTTCCCTAACCCCTGGAACGCGCTGCAACAGGCCGAATGAGTCGATCCGCAGGTAGGGCACTGACCGAGGAACGTGTGGCAGTGTTGCTTTGCAACGGCGATCGGAGCGCCCACCAAGCGGCTGTGGACAGATTGCGGCCGAAACTACTCGCACCAGTCGTCGCGATCGGTGAGATGCCCACCGAATATCCACAGGGTTGTGCGCAGCCTGACCACGGGTGGCTCGCTAAGATGGGCGATCCGAACAAGGAATCAGCATGGCGGCCGTCAATCCACTTTCCAGCACTCAGCGCAAGATCGATAGCCTGCGCGTGCCGCCGCATTCAACGGAGGCGGAACAAGCAGTGCTCGGTGGCCTGCTGCTGGTGCCGGAGAGCTGGGATCGCGTCGCCGATCGTCTGATCGAGCGGGATTTTTATCGACGCGACCATCAAATGATATTTCGCGCGATCGGTGAATTGCAGAACAAGAGCATGCCACCAGACGCTGTCACGCTTGGCGAATGGTTCGAAGCGCAGGGTATCGCTGAACTGGTCGGTGGATCGCGCTACATTCTGGAGCTGGCCAATACGACGCCCAGCGCTGCCAATATCACGGCGTATGCTGACATCGTGCGCGAGAAATCGGTACTGCGCCAGTTGATCGATGCCGGTACCGAGATCACCGGCGATGCCTTTCAGCCTGAAGGTCGCTCGACCCAGGAAATTCTGGAGAAGGCGGAGCAGGCCGTGTTCCGAATTGCCGAAGCGGGTGCGCGTGGTCGCCAGGGTTTCGTCCCGATGCGCTCGGCGGTGAAAGAGGCCTTCGAGCAATTGCAGCAGCGCTACGAGACGCGTGGCTCAGTAACCGGATTGCCGACTGGCTTCACCGATTTTGACGAATTGACTGCAGGCTTGCAGCCCTCGGACCTGATCATCCTGGCGGCGCGTCCGTCCATGGGCAAAACCGCGCTGGCCTTGAACATGGCCGAATATGCGGCACTTAAAACCAAGAAAGCAGTGGCGGTGTTTTCGATGGAAATGTCGGCGTCGCAGCTGGCGTTTCGCCTGATCTCATCCTTGGGCCGCATCAACCAGCAGCATCTGCGCACCGGCGATCTGCAAGACGAGGAGTGGCCGCGCGTGACTTCGGCAATCACTCTGTTGTCCGAAGCGAAGATTTTTATCGACGATACGCCCGCGCTTTCACCGGTCGAGTTGCGATCACGCGCACGCCGTCTCAAGCGCGAGCACGATGTCGGTTTGATTGTGATCGACTACTTGCAATTGATGTCGGTGCCGGGCAGCCAGGAGAATCGCGCGACCGAGATTTCGGAAATTTCTCGGGGACTCAAAGCCCTGGCCAAAGAATTGAATGTGCCGGTAGTTGCGTTGTCACAGCTCAATCGTTCGCTCGAGCAACGCACCGACAAGCGCCCGATGATGTCCGATTTGCGTGAATCCGGCGCTATCGAACAGGATGCCGACGTGATTGTGTTCATCTACCGCGATGAGTACTACAACAAGGAGTCCACTGAGAAGGGCACTGCCGAGATCATCATCGGCAAACAGCGCAATGGCCCGACCGGCTCGGTGAAGCTCACCTTCCTCGGCCAGTACACGAAATTCGAGAATCACACTTCGCAGAATTTCTCGGGTCACTTCGGATGAGTCGAAGCGCTATCGCGACCATTCATCTCGGCGCGATGCGATCGAACCTGCAGCGCATCCGCCTGCTGGCACCGCACAGCCGGGTGATGGCTGTGGTCAAGGCCGATGGCTACGGACATGGGCTGGAACGCGTGGCACGTGCGCTGGCCGCTGCTGACGCATTTGGTGTGGCATCGATCGCCGATGGACAGCGCCTGCGCGCAGCCGGTGTGGCGCAGCGGGTCGTGGTGTTGTCGGGCATTGACGAGGCCGGTGATCTGGCCGAAGTGCGGCGCCTGGATCTGGATATCGTGGTGCACCACCAGGCGCAGATCGAGTTGATTGCCGCCGAGCGTGATCTGCGTCCACTGCGCGTGTGGCTGAAGCTCGACACCGGGATGCATCGTCTGGGCGTCGCGCCCGAATGTGCGGCAGCGCTGCGTGACGCATTGCTGGCGATGCCGCAGATCGCGCGCGAAATCGTGGTTATGAGTCATTTCGCCAGTTCCGACGATTACGACGGCGCCAAGACTCCGGCACAATTGATCCAGTTCCACACCAGCACAGATCAGTGGCGATGTGCGCGTTCAATTGCGAACTCCGCAGCAATCGTCGGCTATACCGACTCGCAGCTCGAATGGGTGCGCGCAGGCGGGCTGTTGTATGGATTGTCGGTGGTCGCTGGAAAGACTGGCGCGGATTTCGGATTTCGTCCGGCGATGAGTCTGTCCAGCAAACTGATCGCGATCAATCGCGTTGCCAAGGGCGAGTGCATCGGCTACGGCGAAACCTGGCAGTGTCCGGAAGACATGGACATCGGCATCGTTGCGATGGGCTATGGCGATGGCTATCCACGCAGTGCGCCGTCCGGCACGGCGGTGCTGCTCAATGGCCGTCGCGCCAGCATCGTCGGGCGCGTATCGATGGATCTGATGAGCGTTGATCTACGCGCTCATGCGGACGCCCGCATCAACCACCGCGTGCTGTTGTGGGGGCCACAGCTGCCAGTCGAATTGTTGGCCGACGCTGCCGGTACGATCAGCTACGAGTTGACCTGCGGCGTCACTCGTCGAGTGATGGTGCTCGAAGACGAGACAGCGCTGGATGATTGAGCTTGTGGCATGGACTTCGCAGCGCGCGAGGCGCGCGTTGACGAGGTGCACATGGCGATACAGTAACTCTTTCGAAAAGCGGAGGCATTGTGGCCAAGGCAAGGACAGCTTATGTATGTGGCGACTGCGGTGCTGATTACAGCAAGTGGCAGGGACAGTGCACGCAGTGTCAGGCCTGGAGCACGCTGAGTGAGGTGCGGCTGACGGCGAAATCGGCAAAGGCTGCTGATCGATCCGGTTTCGCTGGCGCGTCCAGCGCTGCGGCGGTGGTGACTGCTTTGGCCTCAGTGTCGGAGGACGAGGAGCTACGCACGCAGATCGGCATCGGCGAGCTTGATCGTGTACTTGGGGGCGGTTTGGTGCGCGGCTCGGTAGTGCTGGTTGGCGGCGATCCGGGCATCGGCAAGTCGACGTTGCTGATCCAGGCGCTTGCCGCTGTGGCCGGGCGATTGAAGACTCTGTACGTCACCGGCGAAGAGAGTCTGGGACAAGTCGCTTCGCGCGCACGACGGCTCGGATTGCCGCTGCACACGATGGAGGCGCTGGCCGATACCGGTATCGAGCGCATTATCGAAACCAGCGTAGCGCGCAAACCGGATGTGCTGGTGATCGATTCGATCCAGACCATGTATTCCGAAGATCTGGATTCGGCACCGGGCTCGGTTACTCAGGTGCGCGAGTCGGCGGCGCGCCTGGTGCGCTACGCCAAGGAATCTGGCTGCGCAGTGTTCCTGGTCGGTCACGTCACCAAGGATGGCGGCATCGCCGGTCCGCGCGTGTTGGAGCACATGGTCGATGCAGTGCTGTATTTCGAAGGCGAGGCCGGCAGTCGCTTTCGTGTGTTGCGCGCATTCAAGAACCGTTTTGGTGCCGTCAACGAGCTCGGTGTGTTTGCCATGGGTGATCGCGGCCTCAAGGAAGTGCCCAATCCGTCGGCGATTTTTCTCAGTGGCAATGAAAATCCGACCGCGGGCAGTATCGTCATGGTGACGCGCGAGGGAACGCGCCCGTTGCTGGTGGAAGTGCAGGCACTGGTTGACCAGTCGCCGCTCGCCAACCCGCGTCGTGTGACGCTCGGTCTGGAACAGAATCGACTGGCGATGCTGCTGGCCGTGCTGCACAAGCATGGCGGTATCGCGCTTTACGACCAGGACGTATTCGTCAACGTTGTTGGCGGAATTCGGGTCCAGGAGACCGCGGCCGATCTGCCGGTGCTGCTCGCGGTATTGTCGAGCTTCCGCAATCGGGCGATGACTCAACGCACCGTGGCATTTGGCGAGGTTGGATTGGGTGGCGAGATTCGCCCCGTACCCAATGGGGAAGAACGCCTGCGCGAAGCGACGCACCATGGCTTCAAGCGCATCCTCGTTCCCAAGGCGAATGCACCGAAGAAGGCACCGGCGGGTGTCGAAGTCATCGCAGTGGAGCGGCTGGTTGAGGCCATAGACGCGACGCGCGAGTAAGCCACCGCAAAGTGAGGGCAGTGAATGTGGGAGTGGCGTGAGCCGCGATTATCAAACACCCGGCGTCTTTGAGAATCGCGGCTCACGCCGCTCCCACTTTCGCCCCTCTCACTTTCGCTGCCCCCACCTCCGCCGCTCTAACATTACCCCAGCGCGGTGAGCTCTCGATTCATCAACTCGGGGTCGCCGATGTTGAGTTCGATCAGTCGCTTCAGATGCGCGAAGCTGTCGAAGTCGATCTGGCTCCATTGAAACCCGATGGTGGTGTCGTTGGCATTGGCTGCGATCGCATTCATGCTGATGCGCGAGCCGCCGGGCAGGCGCAGTTCAAGCCGATAGCTCTTGCCCATGCGCGCATCCCAGTCAACCGGGCGACCACAAAGTGCGCCCTTGAGCGAGATATCGATCAGTGAGGTTTCCCACATGGCTCCAGTGGAGTAGAGCTTGACATCGGCTTCGAACTCGATGCGGGTAAACCTTCGGGCCGTCAGATCTTCAACCATGCTGCTCTATCGGCAGTGAGGACGCTGGACTGTAGCGAAACCATCCGCGTTCGCACAGCCCGAAAGTCTCAATTTCCCGATGGAAGGCATCTGCTGTGGCGCTGCGCACGCGCAGCGGAAACAATCAGTGACATTTGCACCCCAGCCCGCCCCGTTAATCACAGGTCGAAGGATGTGGTGAGCGCCGCAAACTGCAGCGCCGCTGGCTCGATGCGGTTGACTGCGTAAACCACATTCTGCCTATCTGCTTGCCAGCTCAACCCCGCTGCAAAACCATCTCGAGTACAAACTTGCTGCCAAGGTAGGCCAGTACCAGCAGGGCAGCGCCGATCAGCACCAGACGAATGGCCCTCTGGCCGCGCCAACCAAAGCGCCAACGTCCCAGAAGCAGCGTGCCGAACACCAGCCAGGCGGCGATTGCGAGGACAGTCTTGTGCACCAGATGCTGGGCAAACAGGTCATGCACAAACATCACGCCACTGACCAACGCCAAACTCAGCAGCGCGAAACCGGTGCCGATCAGTTGGAACAGCAGGGCTTCTACCTGGGTCAAGGGTGGCGCGCCCTGCAGCCAGGGCGCGAATCGGCGCGCACGCAGGGCGCGGTCCTGGATTCCCAGCATCACTGCGACCAGCGCCGCCACTGCCAGTGTGGCGAAGGCGACCAACGCCAAGACGGCATGCACAGCGATGCGCCAGTCACGCAGGTTGCTGCTGGTGTCGCTGGGCGCACCCGCGAAACCCACCAGCAGGCAGGCGGCGGCCGCAATCGGAAACACCACCGAGCCAATGCGTTCGATCGGCCGCAGGCTGATCGCGATCAGCAGCACACTGGCCATACTGGCGCTGACCCAACTCAACGCCGCAAAAAAATGCAGATGAATGCCGCCCGCAGCACGCGCATCGATGAACAGGCTGATGAGATGGGCAGCCAGTGCGGCCCCGCCAACTCCGACCAATAGCTGGCGGCTACGCGGGTCGAGCGCGGAGCCACGCAGTATGCGCCATGTCAGTGCGGCGTACAGTGCTGCAGCAATCAGGAACGGAACGAGTCTCATCGGCGCAGTATCGGTGGCATCGCGGCAGTGTCGCATGAGCCGGGCAGCGCAGAAAACCCTGTGAACGCAGCGGTCGCAGCGCCCGCCGTCATTGATGCAGGACGGACCTGGCCGCGAATGGCCTCAGCGTTGCCTGGGCCGTCGCGCCGCGCTGACTAAACGGTCTGCGGAGCGTCGGTTATACTCCGCGCCCCGCAATCTGGCCGCCGTCATGTTCGAGTCACTCAGTTCTCGTCTTTCCAGCACCATCCAGCGCCTGCGCGGCCGCGCCCGCCTGACCGAAGAAAACATTCGCGAGGCGACACGCGAAGTGCGCGTCGCCCTGCTGGAGGCCGATGTTGCGCTTCCAGTGGTAACCGCGTTGATCGAACGCATCAAAGTGCGCGCGGTCGGCCAGGACGTATTGACCAGCCTCTCGCCCGGTCAGGCCCTGGTCAAAGTGGTGCAACAGGAGCTGACTGCAGTGATGGGCACGGCCAACGCCGAGCTCAACCTCAATTGCCCGGCGCCGGCAGTCATTCTGATGGCGGGTCTGCAAGGCGCCGGCAAGACCACGACTGTTGCCAAGCTGGCCAAGCACCTGAAAGAGCGTCGCAAGAAAAAGGTGATGGTGGTTTCGGCCGATGTCTATCGCCCCGCGGCGATCGAACAACTGAAGACGCTGGCCGACCAGGTCGGTGTGCTGTTTCATTCCAGCGAACAGGGTCAGGCGCCGGTGACGATCGCACTGCGTGCACTCGATGATGCGCGCAAGAGCTTTGCCGATGTGCTGATCGTCGATACCGCCGGACGCCTGGCGATCGATCCGGCGATGATGGAAGAAATCGCCTCGTTGCATCAAGCACTGCAACCGATCGAAACCTTGTTCGTCGTCGATTCGATGACCGGACAGGATGCCGCCAACACCGCCAAGGCGTTCAGTGCCGCGTTGCCATTGACCGGCGTGATCCTGACCAAGACTGATGGCGATGCGCGAGGCGGCGCGGCGCTATCGGTGCGTTACATCACCGGTCGCCCGATCAAGTTTGTTGGCGCTGGCGAGAAGCCCGACGCGTTGGAGCCTTTTTATCCGGATCGCGCGGCCTCACGCATCCTGGATATGGGCGACGTGCTGTCTCTGGTCGAAGAAGTCGAGCGCAAGGTCGATCACGAGAAAGCGCAGAAGCTCGCCGAAAAGGTGATGAAGGGAAAGAAATTCGACCTGACCGACATGCGCGATCAACTCAGTCAGATGCAGAACATGGGCGGCCTCACCGGCCTGATGGACAAGCTGCCGGGCATGGCCTCGTTGCCCAGCGGTCTGAAGGACAAGGTCAACAACAAGGAGATCGACCGCATGATTGCGATCATCAACTCGATGACCAAGAAAGAGCGCCGACATCCCGATCTTCTGAACGGTTCGCGCAAGCTGCGCGTCGCGCGCGGATCGGGCATGCAGCCGGCCGACGTCAATCGCGTTCTCAAGCAGTATCAGCAGATGGCCAAGATGATGTCCAAACTGTCTGGCGGCGGCATCAAGGGCTTGATGAGACAGATGAAGGGCATGATGGGTCCGGGCGGAATGGGCG
>JAWXCG010000290.1:0-3083 GCA_034440555.1 Pseudomonadota bacterium | reverse complement strand
GTCCATCTCAATCCCACCAAAATCAAGCCATCTGAAGCAACCAACTCAACACCCGCAGCGATTCACTAGACGCGACAACTGGATTGACAACCACCGGTATCAACTCACGTACAACACCAATACCCGTGAGGTATTACAGCTTGTGCCTCATCGACTCGCATGCTTATTGCAAGTGCATCGCACGTCCCCTCTCCCGCAGCGACAGGGAGTAGCAAGGTCGCCCGTGGCTCGGTGAGACAAAAGAAAAACGGCGTGTGTTGGGTTCTCAGCCGCCAAGCCCGGCGTCACAGCACCTAGATAACCGGCACTGATAGATAACCGGCACTGAAATCGACAGGCATCACCAGCAGGATAGGGTTCGGTGCGTTCGGCGATGCCGACAGCAGCACCATCAACTTTTTTCGGTTTGAGCTGAGTCACTGGCACAGCCAAATAGCGCAACCAGCTCGCACAGGATTTGCTGGTACGCTATTTAGCGAAACAACTGGGCCTGCGGCTGCGAGTGATTACGCGATGAATACCGCACTGAAACTGGAAAAACTGGACCTGCCGCAACTGCCGGATGCGTGCGCAAGCTGCGCGCATTTTCGCAGTCAGTTGCTGTCTGGTGTTGCCCTGTGTGCGGCGTTCCCCAAGCGTATCCCCGCCGAGGTAATGGCCGGCCGCAATCTGCATCGAAAACCCATTGCCGGCGATCACGGCATTCAATGGCAGCGCCACGCAGAGTGGGGCAGCGCTACGCCCGAGTCGATTGCCGCATTCGATGCCGCCATCGAGCGCGGCGAGTTGCCTACCGGCTGATCGACGCGCGGCGATGACGCGCGTCAAAAGACGCGGCACGGGGTGATCTTCAACATGCGCACCACACGAACACGCAACCCTGCGTGGAGATGGTGCCCATGTCCAGGCAAACCGATTCGAAAAAACCCTCTTCCGCTGGTGGCGGAGCCGAAGCCTCGAAGTCGCCGGCACCGGCGGCTTCGGGTGCTGTACCTGCCACCAACACGAACACCGCCGCGACTGAGAGTGATTTCGGCCAAAGACCCAGGCTGCCTCAAATGAGAAGGGCTGTTGGGTGAAGGATTCCCAGCTTCATTTAGAAACTGATGAACCCGCCGCCGTTTACTGGCAGATTGATGCCGGTGATGAAGCCGGCATCGTCGGCGCTCAGGAAATCTACCGCGCGCGCTATCTCGTGCGGTTCGCCGATGCGCCCGACCGGAATCTGACTGATGATCTGGGTACGGATCGCCTCTGGAATGGATTCGACCAGCGCGGTGCGGCAGTAGCCTGGCGATATGCTGTTGACGGTCACTCCCTTGCGTGCCACCTCGCGCGCCATGGCCATGGTGAATCCATGCAGGCCGGCCTTGGAGGCAGAGTAATTGGTCTGGCCGAACTGGCCAGTCTGGCCGTTGATCGACGAGATGTTGACCACGCGTCCAAAGCCGCGATCGCACATTCCTTCCGCAACATGCCGGCACATGTTGAACACGCCATCGAGATTCACATGCAGCACATCGTGCCACTGCTGCAGGCTCATTTTGCGCAGCGACATGTCGCGGGTGATGCCCGCCGCATTCACCAGAATATCGACCGGACCGGTCTGTTCGACCTCGGCAATCAGCCGCGCGCAGTCATCGAATTCGGCGACGTTTACCGGAGCAAATCGAATGCGCTCGCCGTAGCTGGCAGTCTCCTTGGCGAACTCGGCGACACGCTCAAGGCGTGCGCCCAGGTCAGCCGCGATGACCCGACGCCCACTGTCGGCAAGGCGCTTGCAAATGGCGGTGCCAAGCCCTCCGATACCGCCAGTAACGATTGCGATGCGTTGCGACATATTCTCCCCCGAAGCCTTTAATGGAAAAGGCACAGCAATGCTGCGCCGCAAAAAGAACGGGCATCATAACGCGGGGTTTTTGGTTGCTGCAATGCGTCCGGGCGGAGGCGGACAGAACTTCGCCCGCTGCGCGCAATCAGCGCTTCTTGATGTCAGCGCTTCTTTTCGCCGGTATCGCCGGGCTTGCCGAGCGGATTGAGCACTTTCGACTGCATGGTCTTCCACACTTCCATGTTGCGCTCGGTCATTTCGTTTAGCACTGTCCAGGGTGTCTGGCCCAGCATGCTGTCCATCTGCTGGCGGAAGGTTTGTTGTTGCTCCACGAACGCCTGCAGGCTGCGTTCCAGATAGCTACCCATGAACCCTTGCAGCGAGTCGCCATAGAAACGGATCAGCTGCGACAGCAGTTGCGTGGTGAACAATGGCGTGCCGCGTTCTTCGTGCTCGGAGATGATCTGCAGCAACACGCTGCGCGTCAGGTCGTCGCCGGTTTTGGCATCGCGCACTTCGAAGGTCTCGTTGTCGACCACCAGCTGTCGTACTTCATCGATGGTGATGTAGCTCGAGATCTCGGTGTCGTACAGACGCCGATTCGGGTACTTCTTGATGATCCGGACTTTGCTCATGAGCTGAAACTAGCAGAGGCGGGTGTCGGGTTCCACTGGCTATTCCAAAGCTCGCCCACAAAGGGTTGCGGATTGAGTTGCCCGAGCCTGGGGCGAGCTGGAAGACACGCAGTGTCATCGGCTACGCAGGCGATACCGTTTTCATGCAAAAGCGAGGAGGCCGACTTGTCCGGAAGTGCCCAACGCCTGGCCTTGACCAGGCGTGCGCGCCAGTAGGGTGCTTGCACACTTTCTACCCGCACCCGGCCGCCGCTGCTGGGCGCGTGAATGAATTGGCCATTGCCGACGTACATGCCGACGTGTGTAATTGCGCGCGAGCGGTTGATACGGAAGAACAGCACGTCGCCGGGTTGCAATGCGTCGCGTTCAACTTCGGACGCCTTGACCTGGCTGAGCGCGTGCGCCGATCGTGGCAATTGCCCGGCGATCTCCTGATAAATCCAGCGCACAAATCCACTGCAGTCGAATCCGCTTTCCGGGGTGTTGCCGCCATAGCGATAGCGGGTGCCGAGCGCTCCCAGCGCGCGCTCAATCCGCGGATCGCCACGCGCGCTGTCGACATGTGCAGTGTTGCCGTGTGCAGTATCGGCCGGCATTTTCGCTCGCCGTCGCGATGG
>JAWXCG010000289.1:0-2792 GCA_034440555.1 Pseudomonadota bacterium | reverse complement strand
CCGCGGAACCCAACAGCTTTCGACAAGCGCTGGTGCGCTACACCCCTGGATTGGGCAATGCGCCCTGTGCGCTGGTGCAATCGAGTGCCGCGGCACTCGCTCCTGGCGTACTGGTCGGAGATTACTTTGCATCATTGCGCCGAGCCGCCAGCAGCCCGCGCGGCGAAATCTACGCCGCAGGTGGCTTGGCGACGCAAACGCCCAGCATCACCACGCGCCGCGGCATCTGGGAATTCTGCAGTGGCGCTCCGCAGATCAAGGCACTGAGCCAGTCCACTGGAGTGCTCGGGCCCAATATCCCCGGCAGCTCAGCCGCCATTTTCAACGAACTACTGCCGATCATTGCACCCACTACGCCCGGATCATTTTACTTTTCCGGCGAGGGCAGCAATCCTGCCTTCAAGGGAATTTTTCACCACAGCAACGGCCAAAACCGGCCGGTTTTGATAAACGACGTGCAGGGCGTCCTGGGTCCCGGCATCGCCGGGTTCACGTTCGATCAGGTCATTGATTTCCACCCGCTCTCAGCCGGGCGCTTCGGCGTCGTCTACGCCTTCATTCGCAACCCGGCAACCGGCACCGAGCGCACTGGACTTTGGCGACTGCGTCCTGACGCGACCGCTGAACCGATCTTGATTGTTGGCGACGCCGGCGTCTATGCCCCGGCACCAGGGCGACTGTGGGAGGGGGTTTCCGCTTTCAATGTGCTGGAAAACGGTGTCGTTCTGGCGATTGCATCGACTTCGACGCCACCATCAACGCTGCGCCGCTTGGGAGTTTGGCGTTTCCGTACTGGACGTGCGCCGGAAGAGATTTTGAAAGCTGGAGATCTGGTGCGTTATCCCACGGCTACCGGCGTGCAAATGCGCGCCGTGCGCGGCGTGTCCGACAATTTTGTCGGCAGCGCTTCTGCCGGCCTGCAAAATTATGCTGGGGAAGACTCCTGGGTCAGTGCCAGCGGCAGCGTCCTCGTCGAAGTGGAGCTCGAAGGCATGGAAGGCTTGATCTATCCGACACGCTACGTGCGTGCGCAGGTTTCCGATTTGAGCGTGTTGCTCGAGGGGTTCGAGTGAGCATGAGCAAGCGCAACACCCGCTCAGCGCTAACCCTGTTTCGTTGGCGCTCAACAGCCGCACAAAGTTCAGATCACGCTGGAAAATGGGTCGCCATTTAGTGTGTGGCAATCAAATCCCCGACCTGTAATGACCCCGTGTTCGTGTATGGACGCCGTGTACTGACCGCGTGCACTCCTGAAACGTGCACTCCTGAAACACCGCTTCGACGCCGACTGAAGACGTACGCGAAATCTGCAACGCGCCTTCGAGCAAAGGCGCATAGCGCGCTGCCTCCAGCGCGATGATGGTCTGACGCGTTACGCCCGCTGACCAGGACAACGCTTTATGACTCAATCTCCCGGTGCAGAGCGGAGCTGGTCATTGCCATTGGGATCACCAGCGGGTGTGCGCCTGAGTCAGCGCGATTTGGCGCTGACACTCGCTTAGCCTCTGCCGCGCGATTCAACGGGCCTCAACGTGGGGCGGCTGGCTTGCTGGCGAGTACTCGATGATGATGTCGCTGATGCCGATTTGGCCTGCGGGCGAAGACCAGGAACGGGTGCTTGCCGTGCGTTTCAGTCGCACGTCACCATGCCCCGCGTTCATCACTTGAACAGGGGCGGATTGGATAGCCAGACGGACTGCCGAAGCGCGAAGCGCACCGCCTTCCAACGCATCGGAAGAAAGCCGTCGTCTCGAGTGATCGGCAGAAGAGTTGAGCGACGCGCTGCCTAGCGTCAAAGTTTGATCTGCCCACACCAGACGAGCACCGGGCGCGACATAGTGAACACGTGCGCGCAGTTTGGGCGGCGTCTGCAGCGCTGGATCAAAATCGAATATCCATGCACCGGATGCGCCAAGAGCCTCGAACTCGATGCCGTTCTCCGTGCTGCGCAAATGAATTGCGCTGGTCTCATCGACACCAATGCCCCAGCGCGAGCCGCTGTCATGCAGTAGTTGCAGCAAACGCAATTCGCGCGCTCGCTCGGAGAAGTGCGTGTCGAAGACCCAGCCCGCTTCCAGCGCCAGACCGCCCAAGGGCCAATAGGTCAGGTCGCTTTCATCTTGTCCGGGCAGGCAGCGCAGTGCGCGCGTGCAGCCCGGCTCTGGCGGTGTGGCTGCTATCGCGCCGCTTACCAGCGCGCGTTCGGTTTCGCCATTACTGAGCATCGCGAGCCCCGATTGCACAGCGGTACCGGCACTGGTGCCGCCGACGACGATGTCGCCGCGCGCATACAGCGTGCGCAATTTCTTCAGCCAGGCGTTGGGCTGATCCTTGCTGTCGAAAAACGCCTGGCGCAGACGCCATTGGTCGCCGCCGGAGAAGAACACGCCTTGCATGCGATCGGCCATGCCGAGCAGGGCGTCGGGGTTTCTGCAGGCAGCCAGTTGTGCTGCAACGAGATCCGGAAATACCGCCTCGCGTGCCGGTAACGCGAGTATTTCCAGGCGCAGATCGGCGAGCGCATCACAACCCTTGCCAGCGTGGACAGCTGCTGCGAGCGCGGCATCCAGCGGCCACCATACCGGCTCGGCTCCTGCTTCACGCAATGCACTCAAGTAAAAATCGACCGGGTCAAAGGTGTCGTTTGAAGAGGCGGTAACCACCGCGATCAACGGTTTACGCCCCTGCGAACGTTGCGCCGCGGCGGCGACAAATGCGCGCAAAATGGCAACGCCCTCGCTGCGTTTGCTGTGATCGAGGCTGGCAATTTCGCGTAAGCGCCGATCGGCGCT
>JAWXCG010000288.1:0-9354 GCA_034440555.1 Pseudomonadota bacterium | reverse complement strand
TTGCCGATGCAGCAGTGGCATGCACGCATCCGGTATTTGTCGCATTCCAGGCGCTGCTGGCGGTGCCCGGCTCGCGCATGACGGCGCCGCAGATCGTCGATCTTCTGCAGGTGCCGGCGCTGGCGCGGTCACTCGGACTCGACGCCGAAGGCAGGCAGCAGTTGCTCAGCTGGCTGCAACACAGTCGCGTGGCCTGGGGTCTGGACGCCGCATTCCGGCAACAGTTCGACGTGCCAGCAATTGCCGAACACACTTTCGCCTGGGCGCTGGACCGGCTTCTCGCGGGGCATGTGTTCGGCTCGCTCGAGGCGCCCGAAGAGCACGTGGCGTTCGACGGCATCTGGCCCGTCGCCGGTGTGGCGGGCGCACAGGTTGAAGCCATCGGCGCGCTGGATAGCCTGCTGCTCGAACTGGCTGCGTTGCACCAGGACAGTCGCCAGCCGCGGCCGGCTTCGGCCTGGGTACGGCGCTTGCTGCAGTTGATCGATGCACTGTTCGATGTGCACCAAGCTGATGACCAGGAGCGCGACGCCATCGCAGCGTTGCGACGCATGGTGCTGCAGCTCGAAAACGAAACCATTGCCGCCGGTGTCGATCCGCAACTTGATTTCGTTGTCGTGCGTGACGTGTTGCGCGCCGCGCTTCTGGCAGCACCCGAACGCCAGCGCCTGCTGCGCGGCGGCATCACTTTCTGTGGCATGGTGCCGCAGCGTTCGATACCGTTTCGTGTGGTCGCTGTGCTCGGTCTCAACGAGGGCGACTATCCGCGTTTGGCCGCCGACACGGGCCTGGACCTGATGCAACAGCAGCGCCGTCTGGGCGATCGCGATGTGCGCGACGACGATCGCTATTTGTTCCTGGAAACGTTGATGGCGGCGCGCGATGTGCTGCACCTGAGCTATATCGGCGAGGGTGTGCGCGATGGTCGGCCGCGCAATCCAGCCGCGCCGCTGGGCGAGCTGATGCATTTTCTTGATCGCAACGCTGGCATCGTGTTGCAGCAGGCGGGTGCCGAGCAGCCACGGCCCTGGCTGGTGCGTCACCCATTGCAACCGTTCGACCCGCGCTATTTCGATGGCAGCGATGTGCGACTGTTTTCGTTCCGCAGCGAGTTTGCCGCGATGATCGCGACGCTTGCGAATCCAGATCCCGCGGCGTCTATGCCCGAGGTGCTACCAGCGGCGATGCCTCCCGCGCCGGTGCGGATCGCCAGTTTGCTGGCGTTCTACAAAGACCCGGCGCGCATGCTGTGCAATCAGGTATTGCAGCTGCGTCTTGATGCACTGGAGAGCGAGCAGCTAGCCGATAGTGAGCCGTTGCAAGCCAGGACAGAAGCCATTGATCGCATCGGTCGAAGTCTGTTTTTCGATGCATTGGAATCGGGCGGTGAGGTTGCCGAGGATGCGCCCGAATGGTTGCGTCTTGGCGGTCTGCTGCCGCCGGGTCGACTCGGCCTTGCGGCGTATCAGCGCGAACGCGATCAGGCGCGTTCCCTGTTGCGCATCGCGCGCGCCGATCCGGCATTGCACGCAGGCGCGCCACCACGGTTGCCAGTAACGATCGATCTGGGTTTGGGTGTGTGGCAGGTGCAGGGGCGTTTGGAGTTGGTGCGCGCAGCCGAGGATGGCTTGCTGGTTCTGCAAGCTTTTGTCGGCAAGAAAGACAGCGAACTGACCTTCAAGGAGCGCATACCACTGTTCATCGAATGGGCACTGCTGCGCCTGCAATACATCGACGTAGATCAGCGCATCCGCGTCTGCGCACTGACTGAACCGAGCACAGCAGCGAAGGGTGCAGCGCCTGTTGACGACTGGCCGCGCGCACTCAACGACACCGACGCGATGCTGGCCGAGGCCTGGCAGCACCGCGACGCTGCAACCCTGGGCGCTATCCATTCGGATATCTCAGCGCGCGTGCAACGGTTGCTGCAGATACAGGATCAGGCCGCGCGCGACACGCTGCACTATTTCCCCAAAACCAGCTGGGTTGCGGCGCAGGGGAACGTCGCCGACATCGCGCACAAAATCGCCTCAGCCTGGGCCGGCGATGACTTCGGGCATCGCGGCGAACGTGACTACGAACCCGGCTATGCCGGCTGGCT
This sequence comes from Pseudomonadota bacterium, assembly GCA_034440555.1. Classification (GTDB taxonomy): domain Bacteria; phylum Pseudomonadota; class Gammaproteobacteria; order Xanthomonadales; family Ahniellaceae; genus 0-14-3-00-62-12. The sequence continues at coordinate 7,253 of JAWXCG010000288.1, read as the reverse complement.
GACACGCGCTGTCGATCTGGAATCCGATGCCGGCGTGTTGCGCGACGTGCATGCACTGGCAGGCGAGCTGCTGGCGCTGATCAGCATGGAAGCCATGGAGTGCGGCGCCTGATGTCGGACCTCTTCACCCCATCGACCTGGACCATGCTCGATCTCTCTGCTGGCCGGCGCTGCCAGATCGAAGCCAGCGCCGGTACCGGCAAGACCTGGACCATCAGCGTGCTGTATCTGCGGCTGCTGCTGGAGCGCGGCCTGTCGGCGCGGCAGATTGTCGTCGCCACTTTCACCGACGCAGCCACGCAGGAGTTGCTCGAACGTATCCGTCGGCGTCTGCTATGGGGCGAACATGCGGCCGAAGCATTCCTGCACGATTCGCTGGCGCCGGTCGGCGATGATGATGCGCACTATCTGTTGCGACGCTGGCAGCACGATGCCGAAGTGTGTCGAAGTGATCAGCTGCGTTTGCGTCTGGCGCAGGCGGAGTTGGACCTGGCACCGATCGGCACTTTGCATGGGCTGTGTGTACGCATTTTGCGCGAGTATCCATTGGCCGCGGGCAGCGGCTTCGAGCTCGGCGAGCTGGTTTCCGCCCAAAGTCTGCAGCAGGAATTGCTAACCGATTTGAAACGGCAGCTGGCGCAGTCGACTGACCCGATGGGTCCGGGTGACAGGCGCTGGCTTGACGACTTCAGCAATCTGTCCGCAGCGTTGAAGACGGTAGCCGATCCAGGCATACGCATCGATGCGCCGGAGTTGACGTCGCTGGCCGAGTTCATGTCGCTGCAGCGTGCTGCCGAGCTGCGCCAATGGGCAGCCGATGCGGACAAATTCGTGCGCAGCAACGCTGCCTATCGCTCTGCACTGGGTCGGCTGGCCAAGTACATCGAGAACGGCGATCTGGATCAGGAATTCAAACCCGAAATCTTGCTGGCCAATCGGACTCTCGAAGGTCAGATCAAACCGGCGCTGATTGAAAATCTGCGCCGTGAACCAGTGGTCGACTTTGCCGCGCGCGCCGCCACCGCACTGGCCGACTACGATGCCGCCGTGCGTGCTGACGCAATTGCGCGCTACCGCGCGCAATTGCAGCGCTGGCGCGAACAACGATTGATCGAGCGCGGACTGTTTACCTACGACGCGTTGATCGAACGCGTGCACACGGCGCTGAGTGGCGAATCATCCCAGTTGGCCGATGCACTCTGCGCCGCCTGGCCGGTCGCCCTGATCGATGAGTTTCAGGATACCGACGCTCAACAGTACGCGATTCTTGATCGAATCTATCGCGATTCCTCTGGCGCCGCGCGCGGTTGCCTGGTGATGATCGGTGATCCCAAACAGGCGATCTACGCCTTCCGCGGCGGCGACACCCACACCTACCAACGCGCAGCGCGCGATTGTGGGCAACGCCTGAGCCTGGACGTCAATCGGCGCTCGTCTCGCGCCTACGTTTCCGGGCTCAATGCGTTCTATGAACTAGCCACGCCCGGCCTGGGTCGCCGTGACATGCCGACGGCTATTGACTACGTGCCCGTACACGCCAGCGCGCGACGCGATTATCAACCCTATTCCATCGCGGGCGAACGGGTCGCGCGGCCTCTGCAATTCTATTTCCGCGAAAACCCGCCGGTCACCAAGAGCGAGCGCGAGTGCGAAGCGCTGCAGGCATGCGCCTGGCAAATCGCCGACATGCTGCAATCGGGCAAGCACGTCATTGGAACAACACCGCTTCGGCCCGGCGACCTTGCAGTTCTGTTGCCGAGCAATCGGCAGGTTGCCGCGCTGCGCGTCATGCTCGCCGAAGTCGGCGTGCCCTGCGCCGGTGCCGGGCAGCAAGCAGTGTTCGCAACTGAATGGGCGCGCGAACTGCAGGTCGTGTTGTATGCGATTGCGCATTGCGATGAGGCCGGCGCGGTGCGCGCCGCACTCAGTACGATTCTGCTTGGCTACGACATCGCGGCGCTGCGTGCGCTTGGCTCCGACGCGGGGCGCTGGCAATTGGAGCTGCAGTCGTTACATGCATTGCTGCAGGTTTGGCAACGACAGGGTGTTCTAGCAGTGGTGCAACGGATGATCGAGCGCGCCGCGCCACGCTTGCGCGCCCGAGGCGATTACGAACGCACGATTACCGATCTTCGCCATCTCGGCGAGCTGCTGCAGACGCAGAGCGAGATGCTGCACGGACCAACGCAGCTGCTGGCCTGGCTGGATGCGCAGCGGCGCGAACCGCAGGTTGGTACCGAGGACAGTAACGACCATCAGCTACGCATCGAATCGGACAGCGGGCGCGTGCGGCTGATGACTTTGCACGCCAGCAAAGGGATGGAATTTCGCATGGTGTTTCTGCCGCTGATGTGGGCGCACCAGGGCCGCGCACGTACACCGTATCCGTTGGTAGTGGATGCGGACAGCGGCGCGCGTGTCGCCGACTTCGGAACCCACCTGCGCGTGGCGCGCTTGCAGCAAGCCGCCGTCGAAGATCAGAACGAGCGCTTTCGCGTGCTCTATGTCGCGCTGACTCGCGCCGAGTATGGCTGCCATGTTTACGCACTGCCGCCATCTCGGCGCAAGGACGGCCGAACCAGCACGCCGCTCGGCGATCCCGATCGGTCGGCGCTGGATGCGCTGATCGAACGGCTTCTGGAATCATAGCAGCGCGACCCGCAAAGCCTGCGTTCGTTGCCGGGTGTGGCTTGGCACGAGCAATGGCCGACGCAGCGCGCACATTACCGCGCGCCCGTTCCAGCGCATATTGTGTGCATCGTCCAGGCCGAGCCAGAGCCGCGTCCGGTGCGCAGCGTGCACAGCTTCTCGACCCTGGTGCGTCACGCGCAGCGCGCCTTGTCGCCAGCTGGTCCCGGCGCGGAGAACGCAGCCGAAGTAGAGGAGACGGCTGCAGTCGACGAGGCACTGATCGATGCCGATGCGTTGCTCGATGCGCAGGCCATCGATGCCGTTGTATCGAGCGATGCGACGCCAGTTTCTGCCGCGTCCGAGCCGCATCCAGAATTGCTCGCGCTTGATGCGTTGCGCGGTGCACAGCTGGGCAATGCACTGCATGCGGTGTTTGAACATCGCGTGCCGGGAACGCCGGTGCAGGCGCAGTTGCCGTTGTTGTTGCGCGCATTCCAGACGCATTACGTGCGCCTGCGCCAGGCCGGTGGCGAATACCTGGTGGCGCTTTGGGCGGCGCGCATCGATGCGGCGTTGGCCGCTGATCTCGGCGCCGGGTTGCGTCTGGTTGATCTTTCCCCAGCGGCGCAGTGCGCCGAAATGGAATTTCATTTCGCGGTGGATCGACTGCCGCTGGACACGCTGCGCGGCATCTGCAGGCTGCATGGCGCGGCCACGTTGATTCCGGAACAACTCGGTCAAGCCAGCCTCAATGGGCTGGTCACCGGCAAGATTGACCTGGTGCTTGAACACGGCGGGCGCTTCCATCTGCTCGACTACAAGGGCAATGCGCTTGGTATTTTGCTCGAAGATTATTTGCCGGACGCTCTGGAACAGGCGATGGACGCGCACCACTACCGTTTCCAGGCATTGATTTACACGCTGGCAGTGGACCGCATGCTGGCCATGCGCATTCCCACCTATCAGCGCGCGCAGCACCTTGGCGATGCGATCTATCTGTTTGTGCGCGGCGCAGGACTGGCCAGTGGCGCAGGCGTGTGGCGGCATCGTTTCGACGATGCGCTGATCGAAGATCTGCAACGCGCCTTGTCGATTGCAGAGCGTGCACAGTGAGCAGTTATGGCTTCCAGCGCGCGGCGATCGAGTCGGCCGACACACCTTGGCGCGCGCTCGATCGTGCGCTCGCGCGCTGGGTGCTGGCGCATGGTGGCGATGCAGTATTGGCCGCAACTGCGGCCTGGGCGAGCTATGCCGAGAGTCTGGGCGATACCGCTCTGGCGCTGCGGGAAAATTCCGCAACCGGTGCCGGACCGTTGGCGCTGGACAATGCCGAAGTTGATCAGTTGCGTGCATCGAAACTCGTCGGCGATGGCAGCGTGCGCACAGCGTTTGTTATCGATGCCGACGCGCGTTTCTTTCTGTGGCGCAACTACGCCCTTGAAGGTGCCATCGCGACCCAGGTACGTGCGCGTTTGCGCAGCGCTGCTTCAGTTGCAGAACCTGTGCTTGCAGCGGATATGGATCAGCTGTTCGGTGACGAAAACTCAGAACGCGTGCAGGCACAGCGTGCCGCTGTTGCGGCGGTGATCGGTCAACGATTGTTCGTGCTTACTGGCGGCCCCGGCACCGGCAAGACCAGCACCGTGCTGAAGATGCTGCTGATGCTGCAGCGTCAGCAAAACTCGCTGCTGTCCATTGCGTTGGCCGCGCCCACTGGCAAGGCCGCGCAACGGCTGCTGCAGTCTCTGCGTCAGGGCAAACAGCAGCTCAACAATCATTTGCCCGCCCACTGGCGTCCGGCGCTGGATGCAATCCCCGATCATGAAGCGCTGACTCTGCATCGTCTGCTCGGATTCAGTCCGCAGCGCAACACCTATGCCCGCCATCGCGATGACCCGATTGCGGCGGACGTTGTAGTGGTCGACGAGGCGTCGATGGTCGATCTGGCCATGCTGCAGGCGTTGCTTGATGCGCTGCGGCCGGAGGCGTGTCTGATCCTGGTCGGTGATGCGGATCAGCTCACATCAGTTGCCGCAGGATCGGTGCTGCAGGATCTGGTGCAGGTGCTGGAGCGTACGCATCCGCAGCAGTTGGTGCGCCTGCATCGCAGTTTCCGCGCCGCGCAGCATCTGGTTGCGATCAACGATGCCGTGCGTGTCGGCGACAGTGCGGCGCTGCACGCTGCGATCGCTGCCGCCGGCACTGCAGCGCGCCAGGTGCAAACCCGTGATCGATTGGCGCTGGCGACGCAGGCATCGCGTTGGGCGGATCACCTGGCGATGCTTGATTTACGCCGCATTCCAAGCCCGGGCGCGCAGCCGGGCGCGGGCATATCTGCGCGCGAGCAGTGGGCGAGCGAACGCGCATTGCAGGCGCTGACGTTGTTGGCAGAACAGCAGGTTCTGTGCGCGCTGCGCGACGGCGATAGCGGCGCCATCGCCATCAATCAGCGCATCGAGCAGCGCCTGCGCTCGCAGTGGCAGGTGCCAGTGGACAGCCTGTGGTATGCCGGCCGCGCCGTAATGATCAAGCGCAACGATTACGCTGCCGCACTGTTCAATGGCGATATCGGCCTCGCGCTGGAGTGTGCGGATGGAGGCCTCCAGATATGGTTCGAAACCGTGGACGACCAAGGCCGCGCCAGCGCGCGCGCGTTCGCACCGGCAATGCTGCCAGAACACGAAGGCGCCTTCGCCATCACCATCCATAAGAGCCAGGGTTCCGAGTACGACCGTGTTGCCGTGGTACTGCCCGCGATCGCCGAGCATCGCATCCTGTCGCGACAGCTCCTGTACACCGCGCTGTCACGCGCGAAACGCGAAATCGAGATCTGGGGCAGCGACGCTGTAGTGCAGGCAGCACTCGCCCAAGTCGCCATTCGCCACGGCGGCCTGGCCGCCCGACTAGCCAGTCCGTAGCAGCGGCTCCCGTAGCAGCGGCTCCTGTAGGAGCGGCGTAAGCCGCGAAGCTCTGGCTCTGTTCTGCTCTTGTTGACAGCTAACCCAAGGCAACAGCTTCGCGGCTCACGCCACTCCCACAATGGCGCACCACCGCCACCGCCGAACTCACCGGTACTGATGGCAGCAAGACCCTGCAACTCCAGCGTTTGGGACGCACGCCAGGCCTTGATTGTGACTGATCGGATGTCGCGCGTTGCATGGCTCGAACGCTGGGTTGGAGTTGAGGCGATTACGTAGCATAAGTGCCTCACATTCTGATGCAATTAGGGCGCTGAAATGCCTCACGCTTGGATCTGGCAGCATACCGATTGGCCAATTTTCAACTGGGACGTCGCGGCGGTAGCGCCGTACCTCGCACGCGCAAGGCTGGCTCAGGGCAGAGTCTTGGGCGCAGTTCGCGTGCTCGATGCAGGGCTCACGCGCGAAGCTGTGGCCAACATCCTGATCGAAGATGGCATCACCACAAGCGCCATTGAGGGCGAGAAGCTCGATCTGGAAGCAGTGGGGTCTTCAGTGGCGCAACATCTTGGCTTGCCCACGGTGGGACTGCCCGCAGTCCCGCGCGGCGTTGATGGTCTGGTTCAACTCCTGCTTGATGCGACACGCCACTTCGATCAGCCACTCACGCTGGCGCGCCTCTGCGGTTGGCAGGCGGCGATGTTTCCGACGGGCTATTCAGTCTTCCGGAAAATTCGCGTTGGCCAACTCCGCGGTATCGAACCCATGCAAGTGGTTTCCGGTCGCGCCGGTCGCGAGAAGTTGCATTTTCTGGCGCCACCAAGACGTGGCCTGGACGGCCGGGTCAAGAAATTTCTGACGTGGTTCAACAAGCCGCAAAAAAATCTCGATGGATTGTTGCGTGCCGGTGTGGCGCACTTCTGGTTTGTTACTCTGCATCCTTTCGAAGATGGCAACGGTCGGCTCGCCCGTGCCATCACTGATATGGCGATCGCGCAGGATGAAAAGCAACCGATGCGCGTGTTCAGTCTGTCCGCGCAAATCCTGCGCGAACGTGAGGGTTACTACGATCTGCTCGAATCCACCCAGCGCGGTGGCATGGATATCACTGATTGGATGATTTGGTTTCTCAATCAGGTAGAGGCCGCTTGCACGCACGCCAACCATTCCGTCGCCAACACCTTGAGCAAGGCCAGATTTTGGCTGCACCATCAAGAGACCGACCTAAACGAACGACAACGTAAAGTGCTAAACCGCCTACTCGACGCCGGCCCGAAGGGTTTTGAAGGCGGCATGAGCAACCGCAAATACATGGGCCTCACCAACACCAGCCGTGCCACTGCCACACGCGAACTAGCCGACCTTGTTGAAAAAGGCTGCCTCGCGCCGAGCGGTGCGGGGCGCGGTGCGACGTATGCGTTGCTTCGGCCATAGGGATCGCACAACAACGTTTAGGCGTCGCGCATAAACAATGTGATCGGATTGCGCTGGATTTTATACCGCCTGCTCGGCGCCCAAAGGGGCGCGTAGTCGGACTACGCAATCCTTTGGGCAACAACGCAGGCGGGTTAAAAGACCAGCAAGAGTGTCACGTTCAGAGGAGGCACGTTCAAAGGAGGCACGTTCAAAGGAGGCACGTTCAAAGGAGGCACACTATTTCTGCGCGACGCCTAAGCCTATTGTGACAACGTTTGCTCGCGGACC
>JAWXCG010000287.1:0-8084 GCA_034440555.1 Pseudomonadota bacterium | reverse complement strand
CTAGGTTGTTGTAATTAGTACTCTGACCCCGGTTTCGCCGGTTTCGACACCTTGTTCCGCGACGAGTTCGAGGCCGCGCTTTGATGACACGGCCATCGGAATCCGAATCGCTATCGGCGAAATCACTTCAGGTCGAAGCGATCCAGGTTCATCACTTTGTTCCAGGCCGCCACGAAGTCACGCACGAAGTCGTGCTGCGAATCACTGGCGGCATAGACTTCCGCGAGTGCGCGCAGCTGTGCGTTCGAGCCGAAGACCAGATCAACGACGGTGCCGGTCCACTTGAGCTCGCCAGACGCGCGATCGCGACCTTCCAGCACGCCGCTGTTGGCGGCCGAGCGCTGCCACTTCGTTTTCATGTCGAGCAGGTTGACGAAGAAGTCATTGCTCAGCGTTCCGAGGCGCTGAGTGAGCGCGCCGTGCTTCGCCTGTCCGACATTCACGTTCAGGGCACGCAGGCCACCGATCAGTACGGTCATCTCCGGAGCGGTCAGAGTGAGTAGCTGCGCTTTGTCTATCAGCAGTTCGGCCACAGAACCCTCGACGGCCTTGCTGGCGTAGTTGCGAAAGCCGTCCGCTACTGGCTCGAGCACGGCGAACGAGTCGACATCGGTCTGCTCCTGCGAGGCGTCCGTGCGGCCCGGGGTGAACGGCACTGCCACATCAATGCCACCGTTCTTTGCCGCTGCCTCGACGGCTGCGCAGCCGCCCAGAACGATCAGGTCAGCGAGAGAAATTTTCTTGCCGCCGCTTTGAGCGCTGTTGAACTCATGCTGGATGGCTGTCAACTTCGACAGCACCTTCGCCAACTCCACCGGTTGGTTGACCTCCCAATCTTTCTGCGGCGCGAGGCGGATGCGTGCGCCGTTGGCGCCGCCACGCTTATCGCTGCCGCGGAACGTAGACGCCGACGCCCAGGCGGTGCTGACCAACTGGGAGATGGACAAGCCCGATGCGAGGACCTTGGCCTTGAGCGCCGCGATATCCCGCGCATTGACCAGTGCATGATCGACGGCGGGAATCGGGTCTTGCCAGATCAGCACTTCGTTGGGCACGAGCTTGCCGAGGTAGCGAGCGCGCGGACCCATATCGCGATGGGTGAGTTTGAACCAGGCGCGGGCGAAAGCGTCGTGGAACTCCTGCGGGTTGGCCATGAAGTGGCGCGAGATCTTCTCGTAGATCGGGTCCATGCGCATGGCCATGTCGGCCGTGGTCATCATCGGTGCGTGGCGCTTGGTCGGATCATGGGCATCCGGCACGGTGCTCGCGGCGCCCGGGTCCGTGGGCTTCCATTGGTGCGCGCCGGCGGGACTTTTGGTCAGCTCCCAGTCGTAGCCGAACAGGTTCTCGAAATAGCCGTTGTCCCACTGGATCGGGTTCGTGGTCCGGGCGCCCTCGATGCCGCTGGTGATCGCATGCCCACCGATGCCGCTGCCGAAGCTGTTGACCCAGCCGAGGCCTTGATGCTCGAGTTCCGCACCTTCCGGTTCGCGACCGACTTGGGTCGCGTCTCCCGCGCCGTGGCACTTGCCGAAAGTGTGGCCACCAGCGGTGAGCGCCACGGTCTCGTAGTCGTCCATCGCCATGCGGGCGAAGGTGGCACGTATGTCGCGTGCCGAGCCCAGCGGATCGGGGTTGCCGTTGGGACCTTCCGGGTTCACGTAGATCAGGCCCATCTGCACAGCGCCGAGCGGGTTGGCCAGCTCACGGTCGCCGCTATAGCGCTGGTCACCCAGCCATGTGGTTTCCGGACCCCAATAAATCTCGTCCTCTGGCTCCCAGATGTCCGCACGGCCGCCGGCGAAACCAAAGCTCTTGAAGCCCATCGAATCCAGCGCGACAGTTCCGGCGAGAATCATCAGGTCGGCCCACGAGAGCTTGCGGCCGTACTTCTGCTTGATCGGCCAAAGCAGGCGACGCGCCTTGTCGAGACTCACGTTGTCCGGCCAACTGTTGAGCGGTGCAAAGCGCTGCGCGCCGGTGCCACCGCCACCGCGACCGTCGGCGATACGATAAGTACCTGCGGCATGCCAGGACATGCGGATGAAAAACGGCCCGTAGTGTCCGTAGTCCGCCGGCCACCAGTCTTGCGAGTCCGTCATCAGGGCATGCAGATCGTTGACCACGGCATCCAGGTCGAGGCTCGCGAACTCGTTGGCGTAATCGAACGCTTCGCCCATCGGATTGGACAGCGCGGAACGCTGATGCAACATTCTCAAATTCAGCTGATTGGGCCACCAGCTCGCGTTCGACGGGGCTCCGGACACAGCGTGACTAGCAGCGTCGCCCGAGAACGGGCACTTCAATTCGGTTGACATGATTCTCTCCTTTGCTCGTTTGGACCTGACTGCTGCGCTTAACTTAGAGTACGGGTAATCATAGATATAGTTGATTCTACGTATCATCTCCATAGTCTTTGTATATCGATTTTTTTGAGTAAGGCCGCTTCGGAAACGGCGGCCGAGCGGTCCCCGACTTCGGAAAGACCTCGGCTTCCCTGGCAGCAGGTGACCACTCGACCTGCGCAATTGTTGGCTATCACCGGTGAGAATTGGCAACCCAAGTTCGAGGCGCTTCGTGACTCGAATCATTGTTTACCGCCCCAGTGCTCGTGGCGATTCAACTGCTCGTGGCGATTCTTGACTTCCAAGCAACGGCCCGGAAAAATGACCCTGCATCGAAAGGCTAGATGCAATCCAGTTGCGCGCATGCTGGTCATTGCGCAGTCGAAACCGAGGGGTGCTGCGACGGATCAGAATCCGCCACGCTCGGTTTTTCGATCCACCCCATCAAGCGCGCCCTCCAACTCTGGAGGCGCTGCAATGTCATCTGTCCAACCCGCTTATCGTCTTGCCCTTGCCACTTCGGTGCTCATTCCCGGCATCCATCCCGATGATGAGCATCTGGCCAATTCGCTCAAGCGTCTTGGCATCGAGCCAACCGCTTGCATCTGGAACGATCCGGGCATCGACTGGTCGCGCTTCGACGCCGTGCTGATGCGTACGACCTGGGATTATTTCCAACACTACACGGCGTTCAAGCGATGGCTGGACTGGCTGGCGATTCCGACCATCAACAACAAGCCCCTGCTGCACTGGAACAGCGATAAGCGCTATCTGCTTGAACTCGAACAGCAAGGCGTCGAGATCATTCCCACACGCATCACTACCGCGCAGGGTTTGCGCGAAACGCTGGCCGCGATATCCACGCGGGAAGTCGTGGTCAAACCGACCGTTAGCGGCGGGGCGTGGCAGACGCTGCGCGGCGTGGTCGGAGAAGAAGCGTTCGAGCGAGCGATGGCGCAGCTGCCGCAGGAACTTGGTTACATGGTGCAAGCGTTTGTGCCCGAAATCGTCAGCAGCGGCGAGTGGTCGCTGCTGTTCTTCGATGGCCGCTACAGTCACGCTGTGATCAAGCGTGCGGCCACCGGCGACTATCGTGTGCAGGGCCAATTCGGCGGCAGCACCGAGGCCATCGAGCCGAGCGCAGCGATCTTCGCCAGCGCGCAGCGGGCACTGACGGCCGTGGCGGCAATCGGCCACGCCGACCATGCCTACGTGCGGGTCGACGGAGTGATGGTCGATGACCGCTTCCTGCTGATGGAACTGGAAATGATCGAGCCCTCCCTGTTTCTGACCGAGCGGCCCGATGCAGCGGAGCGTTTCGCCCGCAACCTTCGCAAGCGACTGGATGCGTTGATCGGTGCGACTACGGGAACCCGATCAGCGCCCGATTGAGCGGGCAGGCTCTGCAGCATTGGGGTCAGAAACCTCAGGGTCAGAGTACTATTTCACTACGAGGTTATTGTTATTAGTACTCTGAAGACTCGTGTCGCCGCGTCCTGCGAAACAGGGGTCAGTGAACCATTTCGCTAGCAAGGCATCGCGAAATACCACACTGACCCGAATGGCACTCAATGCCGATCTCAAGCATCACATCGGATCGAAACTACCGGCGCGTACCAAAGCACGTCTGAAGGCCGCCGCGACCGAACACATGGAAAGACTCGAAAAATCACCCGAACGCGTACGTAGCTATTTCCAAGACCCGCGCGTAAAGTACGCCACATGAAAAGTTCAAACTTCACTTGGCCGGATCAATAGTACTCTGACCCCCGAGCACTGCCCCCCGAGCACAAAGAACCGCGGCACGGAGCAATCGTGGCAGCAGAGCGGTCAGCTGAAAACAGCGGTTGACGCGATTTCGGGCTAAGGTTCGACGCTAGTCAGGTGGGAGAATGAATGAAAGCGGTCTGGAATCAAGTAGTCATCGCCGAATCGGATGACACAGTCGTGGTTGAGGGCAACCACTATTTCCCCTTGTCCTCGGTGAAAAGCGAATGCCTCGCGCCCAGCAGCCACACCACCGTCTGCGGCTGGAAGGGCCTGGCCAACTACTACGATGTGGTGGTCAATGGCCAGACCAATGCCAACGCCGCCTGGTACTACGCCGAGCCCAAGCCGCGTGCCGCCGAGATCAAGGATCGCGTGGCCTTCTGGCGTGGGGTGACGGTCAGCGCTTGACGTGTAACCACGCATCCGCAAGCCCGACGCATAGCCGCGTCGCGTCTTCGGTGCTGTTGTGCATATATGGAGAGATGCGGATGCCGTCGCCGCGCGCTGCGGCCACCAGCTTCTGATCCAGCAGTCTCTGCACGATTTCCTGACAGATCCGTTCACCGGCGCCCGGTGGCTGAAATGACATCAGATGGGGCGAATCGGCGATCACCCTCCAGTCGGCCAGACCCTGCGCCGGGAAAATGCTCAACAGACTGCGCTGCCATTGCTGCAACTGCGCTCGCACGTTGGCGATGTGCCATTCCAGCAGCTGGGCCAGTCCCACTTCCGCCGTCACCAATGCCGGATGGCTATAGAGGCCGCTGCCATCAAAGCGCGCAGCGCCCGCGACGTAGGCTGGCAGCTGACCATCATGGATACCCCCAGCCAGTCCGCCCACTCGCGCCCAGGCCGTTTCCTCCAAAGGCTGAGCCTGTCGATGGCGCTCGGCGATGCAGGCGTACGCCAGCCCGGCGCCCCCCAGCAGCCATTTGTGCCCAGCCGCGATGACGAAGTCGGCGTCCAGCGCGGCTAGATCCAAATCGAGCACACCGAGTGCCTGAGTGGCGTCTACCACCAGTGCCGCACCATGAGCACGCGCGGCGCGCGCAATCCGGGCGAGATCAATCCGGCGACCGTTGTGCGAATGGCAGGCCGGCGTGACCACGACTGCCACACGCGCATTGATGGCAGCCAGAAGCGAAACGGTCCAGTCGCCATGATCTGTGATCTGCACTTGCTGCAGTTCTGCGTGTTGTCTCTGCGCAGCCACCTGCCAGACATTGATCGCCGAGGGATGTTCGCCACTCAGCGTCAGCACGATTTGGCCTGGTTTCATGGGCAGGCAGTGTGCGGCGAGAGCCATGCCATAGGCGACACTCGGCACCAGGGCCAGACCTTCGGCGTCGCAGTCGATCACTGCCGCCGCCAGAGTGCGAACGCGCTCAGGTCGGGCTAGCCAGTCGTCCAGTGATTCGGACCATGGCTGCGCCGATCGCCGCAGTGCCCGTGCACCGGCATCCAGCGCGGCAAGCAGACGTGGTGCCTGTCCGGCGCAATTGAGATAGACCAGATCGGGCGGCAGATCGAATACTGTCGGCGTGGTGTCCGGGCTGGGATCAGTCACCCATTTTCCTTTCTTTCAACTCTGTTAGGGTCCGCGCATGAATTTCGCAACTGTCAGCGCAGCTCGCGCCCCGACACTGCTCTCGGACTTTGTGCGCACGCGCCAGGCCAGTATTGAACTGGTCGCGCCACTCTCGCCCGAAGACACGATAGTGCAATCCATGCCAGATGCCAGTCCGAGCAAATGGCATCTGGCGCACACCACCTGGTTTTTCGAGGAGTTCGTGCTGCAGCATCAGCCGGGCTATCGTTTCTACGACGAACGTTGGCGCTTTCTGTTCAATTCCTACTATCAGTCGGTCGGGCCGATGAATGCGCGCGGCAGTCGCGGCCTGCTGTCGCGTCCGCGGCTGGATCAGGTGCTGGCCTATCGAGCCGCTGTGGATGAGGCCGTCGCGCGGCTGATCGAGCGCGAACCGGATACAGCGCTGACAGCGCGCATCGTGCTCGGCCTGCACCATGAACAGCAGCATCAGGAACTAATGCTGACCGACATCAAGCATTTGTTCTGGTGCAATCCCTTGATGCCCGCGTATCGCAGCGATTTGCCGGCCTCCGGGCACACAGCGGCGCCGCAGGACTTCGTCGACGGTCACGATGGCATCGTCGAGATCGGCGCCCATCCGGACTCCGGTTTCGTCTTCGACTGCGAGACACCGCGCCATCGCACTCTGTTGCAGCCGCATGCGCTGGCGCGACGGCCGGTCAGCAGCGCCGAGTATCGTGAATTCATTGAGGATGGCGGCTATCGCACGGCGCAGCTGTGGCTGAGCCAGGGTTGGGCCACGGTGCAGGCTGAAGGCTGGACCGGGCCGATTTACTGGGATGCAGCGGCCGAGACTGAGTTCACTCTCGGCGGCGTGCGCGAGATCGACCCGGGTGCGCCGGTGTGCCACATCAGCTACTTTGAGGCCGACGCCTATGCGCGCTGGGCAGGCGCCCGTTTACCCACCGAGGCCGAGTGGGAGCATGCCGCCGCGACCCGCGATCCCAATGCGGGCAATTTTGCCGACGCCGGCCTGCTGCATCCGCGCGCAGCCGTTGATGACGGTGAACTTCTGCAACTTTTCGGCGATGTATGGGAATGGACCGCCAGTCCCTACGTCAGCTATCCCGGTTTCCAGCCCTTGCCCGGTGCGTTGGGCGAGTACAACGGCAAGTTCATGTGCGGGCAATGGGTGTTGCGGGGCGGATCCTGTGCCACGCCATCACGCCACGTGCGCGCCAGCTATCGCAATTTCTTTCATCCGCGCGACCGCTGGCAATTCTCCGGTCTGCGCTTGGCACAGGATCGCTGATATGTCCGTGATGACCGCATTGCGTCCTGTGGATGTTCGACCAGAGTCCGAGTTTGTCGCCGATGTCTGGTCTGGCATGACAATCCGACCAAAGACGCTGCCGTCCAAGTATCTGTATGACGCGCGCGGTTCCGAGCTGTTCGAGCAGATCTGCGACACACCCGAGTACTACCTGACGCGTACTGAGCTGGCGATCATGCAGAACTCGGTCGTCGCGATGGCGCAGGCACTCGGGCCCGAAGTACGGCTCGTGGAATTCGGCAACGGCTCCGGGTTGAAGACGCGGCTGTTGCTGGGGGCGCTGGATCGACCTGTCGCTTACGTTTCGGTCGAGATCTCGGCCAGCGCGCTGGCAGGCAGCTGCGCGGGATTGCAGCGTGACTTTCCTGACCTGCAGATCATGCCGCTTGAGGCCGATTTCACCGCGCCGATGACGCTGCCCAAGACGCATCGCCAACCGCGGCGCACCGTGCTCTATCTGGCCGGCTCGACGCTGGGCAATTTCCCTGACGCCGAAGCGGTCGTGTTGTTGCAGCAGATGCGCAAGGCCGCGGGCCCGGATGGCGCGGTTGTGCTGGGGTTGGACCTCAAGAAAGACCCGGCGCTGATCCATGCCGCTTACAACGATGCCGCCGGAATCACCGCCGAATTTACGTTGAACCTTTTGGCGCGCATGAACCGCGAGCTGGATGCCGATTTCCAGATCGACCAGTTCTTTCATCGCGCCCGCTACCAGTCGATCGTCGGACGCATCGAGACCGATATCGTCAGCCGCTGCGCTCAGCGTGCGTCGGTCGCCGGTCGCGCCTTCGAATTTGCCGCCGATGAGGCCATGCGCGTCGAGGTCAGCTGCAAATATGACCGCGCCGACATGCAACGTCTGGCCACCGCTGCCGGGTTGCGCGTGCAGCATCTATGGAGCGATCAACGGCAGCAGTTTGCCGTGGTGTTGCTGACGTCGGCGTCATCTTGATTGGGGCGAAACAGGCGAAACAGGGGTCAGAGTCTGAGGTTTCCCCACAAATTTAGCGGGTTCACACGGCATTTGCGATGATCCGGATGGACGCTCGTGCTGCGCTCAGCTTGGGTTTCCAGCGATCAAATT
>JAWXCG010000286.1:0-4113 GCA_034440555.1 Pseudomonadota bacterium | reverse complement strand
GCGATGTTCGAGCGCGCGCTCGAACATCGCAATCGGTTGGGTTTGCTGTCTGAAGACTGCGATCCTGCAAGCGGTGAAGCCTGGGGAAATTTCCCCCAGACCTACTCGCTGGTTGGTTTGATCAATGCAGCCATGCGTTTGAGTCGCCGCTGGGAGGACGTGGTTTGAGGCGCTGCGATACCGCCAGCGGTCGCCGAACACGACAATTGCGTCACCAGAATTTACTTTGATGTTCAAGACATTTCGACTACAACTACGCTTCATCCTGCCCCTGACCCTGACGATGGTGGCCGCTGCCTATGTGGCCCTGCCGCTGATGGACGCGATGACGCTCCGTTGGTTCGGACGCGACCTCAATGCGCGCGGTGTTCTGGTGGCGAACGCGCTGTCGGACTCCGTGGCCCACGCAATGCAGTCCCATCAGCCGACTCGACTGAAACGGCTGTTCAATCGGACCGTTCAGGACGAACGCATTTACGCCATCGGCCTTTGCGACGCGACTGGCAATCTCATTCAGCATACCGCAGCGTTTCCGGACGCCTTGCGGTGCAAAGATGCGCTGGCGCTCGCGGCGGATGCGCAGCCCCGTCTGCAGTTGCCCAGTGGTCCGTTGCATGTGAGCGTGCACGCCATCACCAGCGATGACCAGACAGCCACCGACCTTTCGGCTCCAACTCCACCGGATTTCATTGCAGCCGAACACGCCAATGATTCTACTGGGAATGCATCGACGGCCCCCGCTCTGGTCGAAATCGTGGAACCCGTCGAAGTAGGACACCTGATATTGCTGCATGACCTCAGTTTCATCGACCGCCGCAGTCGGGATACGCGTCAGTATCTGATCGGCTTCATCGCGGTGCTGGGTCTGGCTCTGGCACTGATCACGATGTTTGTCGCACAGCTCAGTTGGCGCGGATGGGTCAAGGGCGTACGCGCGATCCTGCGCGGCCAGGGCCTCGCCAATCCGCTGCTTCCGCCCCCGGAACTTGCCCCTTTCGTCGATGAGATCAAGGCTCGTCTGCGTGACCTGGAAGACGAATACAGGCGCTCGCAAGGACCGGAGGTCGCCTGGACCTCCGAACGTCTACGCCAGCTCCTGCACACTCAATTGCGCGGCGACCAAGTCATCGTAGTGTCTAATCGCGAACCATACATCCACGAGAACGCGCTTCACGGCATCGTCGTCAAGCGACCAGCGAGTGGTCTCGTGACAGCCGTTGAACCAGTCATGCGAGCCTGTTCGGGTACCTGGATTGCGCACGGCAGCGGATCGGCGGATCGAGCCGTGGTCGATGCAGCGGATCGCGTGGCAGTACCGCCGGGACACCAGGACTACTGGCTGCGCAGGGTCTGGCTTACACCCGACGAAGAACGTGGTTACTACTATGGTTTTGCGAACGAGGGGATGTGGCCGTTGTGCCATGTGGCGCATGTTCGGCCTGTATTTCGCCAGTCCGATTGGGAGGCTTACCGCGCGGTCAATCAACGCTTCGCCGACGCAGTGGTGGCAGAAGCACGCAGCGAAGATCCGGTAGTTCTGGTGCAGGATTACCATTTTGCACTGCTTCCGGCGATGATCCGCGAGAAGCTGCCGCAGGCCACCATCCTAACTTTCTGGCACATACCGTGGCCCAATCCCGAGTCCTTCGGCATATGCCCTTGGCGTCGTGAAATCCTGCAGGGGATGTTGGGCAGCACCATTCTGGGATTCCACACGCGTTTCCACTGCAAGAACTTCATGGAGACCGTGGATCGCTATCTTGAAGCGCGGATCGAGCATGAGCACGCCATTATCTCGTGCGCTGACAAGGAGACGTTTGTCGAAGCCTACCCGATCTCCATCGCATGGCCGGAATCCGCCGAAGTGTCCGAGTGGGCCGAGGTTTCAGAGTGCCGGCGCGCGACCATCGAGCGGCTAAAGCTTCCGTCCGACGTTTGCCTGGCGCTGGGCGTCGATCGGTTTGATTACACCAAGGGCATTCTGGAGCGATTCAACGCTGTCGAACGATTGCTGGAGAAGTGGCCTTCCTGGATCGGCCGTTTCGTGTTTGTGCAGGTGGCTTCGCCAACACGGAGTTCGCTTGATGAGTATCGCGATTTCCAGGAACGCGTCGAGCGCCAGGTCGATCGCATCAACACGCGATTTGGCTACGGCGGATATCGCCCCATCCACCTTCTCGCTCAGCATCACGAACACGAGGCACTGGTCGAGTTGTATCGGGCAGCCAATATCTGCGTCGTCACCAGTTTGCACGACGGCATGAATCTGGTCTGCAAGGAGTTTGTCGCCGCGCGCGACGACCAACAAGGTGTATTGGTCTTAAGCCGGTTCGCGGGGGCGGCGCGCGAACTGGCCGAAGCGCTGATCGTCAACCCGTACCATGTCGAGGAAACGGCGGACATCCTGCATGTGGCCGCCACCATGTCGCAAGCCGAGCAACGCGACCGCATGGCCAGCCTGCGTACCACGGTAAGCGAGTTCAACGTGTTTCGATGGGCGGGTCGCATGCTCGCGGACGCCGGACGTTGGCGCTTGCGAGCGCGGGTAGAGGCACGAGTGCGTCGACACCAAGACTTGTAAGCCTTGCTTGATACCAGATGAGAGTCCTGCTTGGATTCAATCCGGCTTCCTCTGCCTGCTGAGCGCCTATCGGCCGACCGTTCCCACGCCGTTGATCATTCGTCCGAAAATGGGGATGGGTTGCGCCAGCTGGACGATTAGGCTACAGGCGTTTTCCGGATACTTGTCCTACCCAGCGTAGTACAAAGCCTCTGAAAAACGCCGTTCGTGACCCCACGACTGGCTCCATCACTACAATTGGCATCGCCCGCGCATCGCCTTCAAGGGTCGTTCGACCATCAGCCGTCTTGGCTTGAATCGAAACGACCACTTGGATCTCTACAAATAGGACTCTTACCCACACCGACCAAGGCCGCAATCAGAACGCTCGGCTGCTATGAGGTTCGAAGGAAACATGAGAGCGGCAATGGCTATAGCCATCGTTTCGATCCTTGTCGGTCTGGTTCTGCTCGCGCTGGGTGCGGAGGGATTCGTGCGAGGCAGCAGCATCGCCTTGCGTATGGGTGTGATGCCCCTAGTGATCGGCCTCACCATCGTCGCGTTCGGCACCCGCAGTCCCGAGATGATTGTGAGCCTGCAGGCGGCGCTGGGCGGCAATAGCGATCTGGCACTGGGCAACATCGTCGGATCGAACATCTGCAACGTCGCGCTCATCCTCGGCGTCGCCGCGCTCGCCCGGCCCCTGCACGTGCGCTCGACGCTGCTGCACCGGGAGGAAGTGCCAATCATGATCCTGGTGACGCTCCTGCTGGGCGTGCTGCTTTACGACGGTGTGCTGGGCCGCGTCGATGGAGCCATGCTGGCCACCGGTGCGGTGGTATATACGGGGCTGATCTACCTGGCCGCGCGTCGGGATCGGAATGTCGAAGTAGCGGCCGAATTGGCCCAGGAACTTCTGAAGCCACAGACGTCCTCAATTCGATCCGCGCTGCTCGTCGCGGGGGGATTTGTCGGGCTGCTGCTTGGCGCCAATGTCCTCGTTTCAGGCGCTGTCGTGATCGCGCAGGCGCTGGGCATGAGCCAGGGGGTGATTGGCCTCACTGTCATCGCCATCGGCACCAGCCTGCCGGAGCTTGCGACCTCGGTGGTCGCTGCGATGCGCAACGACGCTGACGTCGCCTTCGGCAATGTATTGGGATCGAACATCCTCAACATTTTGCTGATCCTGGGTGTTGTCGCGATGATCCAGCCCATTTCCGGCGCAAATCTACGACCCCTCGACCTGGGCGTGCTGATCGGCAGCGCGGTCGTGGTTTATCCGTTGATGTGGCGGGGCTGGATACTCAACCGGTGGGAAGGAGCGCTCCTGCTACATCGTTTCCACGCCGCTCTAGAGCGGACACGAGCTTGTCGCCCGGCATGGGCGACCTCAATCACGATTGTTCTCGCCTGCAGGGCGCCGGGCGGCAGCCGTGCTTGATTCCGCTATAACGCCTAGTTGTACTGTGTCATAAATATCATACTATCATGCGGTTACCGAGGCAAGCTGAGGTGATGCATGAAGATGTCGGACCGGGCGTTCGATCGGTATC
>JAWXCG010000285.1:0-36616 GCA_034440555.1 Pseudomonadota bacterium | reverse complement strand
TGGCGAGCACTTCGGGCTAAAGCGCGATTTCATCAGCCTGGCACTGGGCTGGGCCACCTGGATCGGCGCAGTAGGCGCAATATTAGTGATCGTGCTGGGCACGCGCATGGGACGCATGCGTCCACTTCTTGTTGCGCTGCTGCTCACCCTGATCGGCAACGCCGCGTTCTGGTGGAGCGCAAACCAGACCTGGTTCTTCATTGCTAATATCGGCACTGCAGTTACCTGGTCATTTGTAGTGCCCTATCTGTTTGGCATGCTGTCGCGGCTCGATCCCTCCGGCCGTCTGGCGACTCTGGGCGGATTCCTGTCTAAACTGGGACTGGCCTCCGGTCCGCTGGCTGCAGGACTGTTGTTGCACTCAGGAAACTATCGACTGCTGATTGGCGTTTCCACGGCTGTGCTGGCATTGTCTGCAATCATGGCTCTGATCGCCGCGAAACGCTCGGACCAAACGGAAGATACAACATGACTTCACTACCACCGCCAGCCACCAATCCGCTTGAACTGGCCGACCCGGATTTGCTGCGCATGCAATGCCTGATCGACGGCCGTTGGTGCAATTCCGATTCCGGCTCGACGCGCAATGTAGTCAATCCTGCCAGCGGTGTTTGTTTGGGCACCGTGCCGGACGCGACGGCCGTGGAAACCCGACGCGCGATCGATGCTGCGGCATTGGCGCTGCCCGCCTGGGCACGTCAAACCGCCAAGGAGCGCGCCACGATCCTACGCCGCATCAGCGAACTGCTGTTGCAGCACCAGGACGATCTGGCGCGGCTGCTGACTGCCGAACAAGGCAAGCCGCTGGCCGAAGCACGCGGCGAGATCGCCTACTCGGCGTCGTTCTTCGAATGGTTTGCCGAAGAAGCCAAGCGAATCTATGGCGACGTCATTCCTGCCCATGCCGCGGACAAGCGCATCCTGGTATTGCGCCAGCCCATTGGTGTGGTAGTGGCGATCACGCCATGGAATTTTCCATCTGCGATGTTGTCGCGGAAAATTGCTCCTGCTCTCGCCGCCGGTTGCACCATGGTCTGCAAACCCGCGCTGCAGACACCGTATTCAGCCTTGGCGATCGCGGTATTGGCTCAGCGCGCGGGGCTTCCGCCGGGCGTGTTGAACATTGTCACCAGTGGCAATGCCGCGGCGATCGGCGCCGAGATGACCGCGCACCCCAAAGTGCGCAAGCTCAGCTTCACCGGCTCCACCGCGATCGGCAAGCAATTGATGAAGCAATGCGCCGAAGGCATGAAGCGTGTGTCGCTGGAGCTCGGCGGCAATGCGCCCTTCATCGTATTTGCCGATGCCGATCTGGACGCTGCGGTGGAAGGCGCGATCGCCAGCAAATTTCGCAACACGGGCCAGACCTGTGTCTGTGCCAACCGATTGCTCGTCGAGGATACGGTCTACGACGAATTCGCCGGAAAGCTGGCACGCGCCGTAGCCAAGCTGCGTGTTGGCGATGGCTTGTTGGCCGTTACCGAGCAAGGCCCGTTGATCGATGTCAACGCACTGGCCAAGGTCGAGGAACATATTGCCGACGCGACGACCAAGGGCGCGAGCATCGCGCTGGGTGGCAAACGACATGCACTGGGCGGCACTTTTTTCCAACCGACGATACTTCTGGATGTCGACGCCCGCATGACGATCGCCAACGAGGAAACCTTTGGTCCGGTGGCACCCCTGTTTCGATTCAAGACCGAAGCCGAAGCTATCGCCATGGCGAATGACACGGAATTCGGTTTGGCCGGATATTTCTACACACGCGACCTAGCACGCAGCTGGCGCGTCGCTGAAGCGCTGGAATGCGGCATCATCGGCATCAACACCGGCCTGATTTCCACCGAGGTCGCGCCATTTGGGGGCATCAAGCAATCCGGCGTTGGTCGCGAGGGATCGCGTTACGGCGTGCTCGATTACACAGAACTCAAGTACACCTGCATAGGCGGCATCTGAACCTTCGCCGCAGGGTTATAGGTTGCCGACGCATTTGCCCACTGTCTCGAATGAGACCGCGCGCGCAGTTCGGGCAATGGTGGGTCGTGGGAGATTCGAACTCCCGACCAACGGATTAAAAGTCCGATGCTCTACCGACTGAGCTAACGACCCATCGCAAGAGCCGCGCAGTTTAGGTGAGCGGTGGCGAGCACACAAGGATGGGACACGGTTTTTTGCACCGGTTGCATTTTGTACCCGTTCCAGCGCCCATCCCGATCACGCGTAATGCGTGGGATCAGGCACACCGGCTTCGGCGAAACCTTGCGCGCGCAGACGGCAGGCATCACAGCGTCGGCACGCAAGGCCCCGAGCGTCGGCCTGATAGCAGGAAACCGTCATCGCAAAATCGACGCCGAGCTCATGGCCGCGGCGCACGATGTCGGCCTTGCTCATCCGCATCAACGGCGCGTGCACGTGAAAGCCGGCGCCTTCGACACCCGCCTTGGTGGCGAGCTGCGCCAATTGCTCGAACGCAGCGATGAACTCCGGTCGACAATCCGGATAGCCCGAATAGTCCACGGCATTGACGCCGCAGAACACGGCGCACGCACCCAGGACCTCGGCCCATCCCATGGCGACCGACAGCATGATGGTGTTGCGTGCCGGGACATAGGTGACCGGAACACCTGTGGACGGTGATTCCGGCACGTTGATGTCGTCGGTGAGCGCCGAGCCGCCGAGCGAACGCAGGTCGATGTGCACTGTCTTGTGCACCACTGCATGATGCGCCGCGGCTACGCGCCGCGAGGCATCGAGTTCGGAATGATGGCGCTGACCGTAGTCGACACTGAGCGCATAACATTCAAACCCCTGGGCGCGCGCGTGGGCGAGCGTCACCGCCGAATCCATACCACCGGACACCAGCACCACCGCGCGCTGCGATCTGCCCGCACTCGTCAGTGCCGGGTTCTGACTTGGCTGCTGAACACTCATCGTCCTTTTTCCTCACCCCAGATATGTTTGTGCAATTGGGTCTGAAGGCGCACGGGTAATCGGTCCTGCAGGATCCACTCGGCAAGCGTACGAAGTTCGAGCTGACCATAGCTGGGCGAGAACAGTACGTCACAGCGATCGGTCAATGCGTGCTGGTTGGTCATGGCACACGCCCAGTCATAGTCGGCACGATCGCAAAGCACAAATTTGATCTGATCGTGCGCTGTGAGGTGAGCGAGATTCTCCCAGCGATTACGCTGCATCTCGTTGGAAGCCGGTGTTTTCAAATCCATGACCCGCGACACGCGCGTGTCCACCTCACTGATGTCAATCGCTCCGCTGGTTTCCAGTGACACCGCAAAACCTGCATCGCATAGCCGTTGCAACAGGATCAAACAGCGCTTCTGCGACAACGGTTCGCCACCGGTGACGCAGACATGGCGAGCGCCGAAGCCAGAAACCTGCTCGACGATGGCGTCGATCGACTGCCATTCACCGCCGAAAAAAGAATAGGTCGTGTCGCAGTAAGTGCAGCGCAGCGGACAACCGGTAAGGCGCACAAAAACCGTGGGCCAGCCAACGCTGCGTGCCTCGCCCTGCAGCGAAAAAAATATTTCGGTGATGCGCAGTCGCTCTTCGCTGGTTGCGGTCGGCGCGGCAGGGGCAATGATCTCGGGCACGGGCTGGATCCAACGTACTGGGACTCCTCGTTTGAGGAATCATGGCGCATGGCAAGCACGGCTTGCCGGTAGGGACGAACACAGAATGGGCCGCGGTCCATTCCAACGAAGACGGCAAACGCGGAAGAGCCGGGGCCCGCCCTGGTATCCGTCTGAATTTGACGTTTGCGAGAAAGACGAAACTGAGCCGAAAACTTTACTCCCTACCCGATGTTTGGCGGTAAGGATGGTCGCTTCCGTGTCGCAGGCACGCGACCGGACCAATGCACGGCGGCTATGCCGACGGGCTGGGGTGGGTCAGGGAGCGAGCGCTGTTCCAAAGCTTTTCGCTTCGGCATACCGTTTCCGGCAGCATGAAAGCTCAGGGCGTGCGTCCTTCCAGCCGCAGCGCGCGCAAGCGCCCTTGGGCAAGACGGGCAACGGTGGTGTCGGGATAGCGCTGCACGACCAGGTTCAGTGTCGCCTCGGCCTCGTTCCACTCGCGCAATTCGTAATGGCAGTAGCCGAGCTTGAGCAGGGCGTCAGCCGCCTTGGCGCTCTGCGGGAAGCGATCGAGCAGCGACTTGAAGGTATCCAGCGCGATGCGGTAGTTCTGCGTGACGTAGTAGGACTCACCAAGCCAGTAAGTGGCGTTGTCGGCCAGTCCACCATTGGGAAACTGTTGCAGAAAACTGGAGAAACGGCGTGCCGACTCGGCGTAACGACCTTCGCGCAAGGCAGCGAATGCGGTGTCGTAGCTGGCCTGCTCGTCATTGGTCTGAACCGGCAACGCACCGACCGCCGGGTTGGTGGAAGGCTCAAATGTCTGCGACGGCGGCACCACGGCAGAACTGGCGTCGATCGGCGCATCCTGAGTGGGCACGCGCATGTCTTCGCTAGGCAGTGCTGGTCGCGCGGCGTTATCCGGCTCCATCGTCAACTGACCGGGCTGACTCGGCACCGACTCAAGTTGCTGCGCTTGAGCCGGTTCGAATTGGGCGCCAGGCGCATTGCCAGGCATCGCCGGGCGCGCGCTGCCACCGGCTTCGATCCGCGCCAGGCGCGAATCCAGATCGACATACTGATCTCGGGCGCGCTTCTTCAGCTCTTCAATCTCGAAAGCCTGGTTCTCGACCAGGCCACGCAACGATTGCACTTCAGATTGCAGCTCGGAGATGCGATTGAGCAGGTCGACCATCGACTGCCCGCCCTGTCCCTGAGTCTGGTTTTCGAGTTTGGCGATGCGCTCGGACAGGCTCAGGCGACCGGATTGCGCGGATACATCCGAGGCCGCTGAGAATGCGAACACCGAGGCCAGCAAAATGCTGAGCAGCGATCGGGACACAGGGTTCATGAGAAATTCCTCAGCGTGATGAATGCACTGCAAGATCGCGGCTGCGTGGTCTTGCGTCAAGGGGAAAGTCAAACCGCAGCTGACTGCAGGTCCGAGGCATTGCGACTGGATCGGGCAACCCGAGCTGGCTGACTGCGCTGTTGAGCGCCAGTCCGGCATTCAATTTCATTGCCAGGGCAGGAAAGTCGAAGCAGACTCCGACCTACATTCCTCGACACCCTGCCAAACGAAAAAACAAACCCCCGCAGTGCGGGGGTTCGCGTGACACATCAAATCGCCGCCGCCGCGACCCCTAAGGACCGCGGCGCGAACACGCCGGCTTACTGTGCCTGGGTGTAGACGATTTCAACGCGACGGTTCTTGCCCCAGCAACTCTCATCGGACTCGGAGCAGGTCGGACGCTCTTCGCCATAGGAGTTGACCGTGATCTGCGCAGCCGAACCACCGTTGGCCTGCAAGGCCGACGAGACGGCATTGCCACGGCGCTCGCCGAGACCAATGTTGTACTCGCGTGAACCGCGCTCATCAGCGTGACCTTCCAGCGTCATCTTGGCGCCCGGCAGATCAGACAGGTATTTGCCGTGGCAGGCCAGAATGGCGGAAGCTTCCGACTTGATGTCGGCCTGGTCGAAATCGAAATACACGACGCGCTGACGCAGGCAGGCGTCGCTGTCGAGATCGCCGGCGCTGAACTTGCCGTCTTCGACCTGCGAAGTGGTTTCCGGCTGCTTGGTCATCTCGTCGGCAGGCGGAGTTGTCTCGGACTTGGGTGTTGTCTTACAAGCGACCATCGAAACAGCCAGCAGTCCCATCAAAATTACGCGCATCGGGTTGTTCATCGTTATTTCCTCGAGGTTGGTATTTCAAATCACGACTGGGCGTGTACCCGACCAGCCAAAAAACGTACTGCCCAAAATTATCGCTGTCTGAACGGGGACCATGCCGGTTCCCGCACATCGCCATCCGCCAGAACCAGCCGTTGCCGCACCCGCCCGTCGGCGGATACGGCGTAGAGTACACCGCGCTTTCCTTCGCGTGCAGCGTACAAAATCATGCTTCCGTTCGGTGCAAAACTGGGTGATTCATCCAGACTGCCGGGCGAGAGCGTCGTATATTCGGCTCCGCCACGCGACCGGTCCAGAACCGCAATACGATACACATTTCCGGCGCCCTGCGCCATAGCAATCTTTTTGCCATCTCCGGAGATGGTCGCGCGGGCATTATATTCGCCCTTCTGGCTGACGCGAATCGCATCGCCACCGGCAGCGGACGCCTGATAGAGCTGTGGCTTGCCACCCCGGTCCGAGGTGAAGATCAGGTTCTGCCCATCCGGGGTCCAGACTGCTTCAGTATCGATCGCATAGTGCCGGGTCACCTGGGTGGTGCGGCGCGTTGCCAAGTCCATCACATAGATATCCGGATTGCCGCCCTGCGACAGCGTCAACGCCAACTTGGTGCCATCGGGTGAAAACGACGGCGCGCCGTTGATACCGCGGTATGAGGCCAGGATCTGGCGACTGCCGGTGGTCAACTCCTGCAAATAGATCGAAGAACTGCCGCGCTCAAAACTGACATAGGCCAGTTTCTTGCTGTCCGGCGACCAGGCTGCGCTCAACAGCGGTTCGCCCGAGCGCACCACTACTTGGGGATTGTCGCCGTCGGAATCGGCCACCATAAGCGCGTACTGCGTATTCTTGCCCAGGCCAGTCGAGGTGACATAGGCCATTCGCGTCCAGAACGCGCCGCGCACGCCGGTGACTTTCTCGTACACATAGTCGGCAACTTGGTGCGCCGCGCCGCGCAGATCCGAGCGGCGGGCACCCAGCGCCAGGCCGAGCATGCGCTGCCGCGTGGCGACGTCGTGCAACTCGAACTCGATGCGCACGGCACCATCGGCTGCATCCAGCACGCGGCCGATGACGATGTAATCCTGTTTGAGCATGCGCCAGGTATCGAATTTGAGTTCGCTGGCACGAGTCGGATACTCGACGATGTTGTCGCGACCGAGCGCGTTGAACTGGCCACTGCGATTGAGGTCGCCACTGACCACAGCCGAAAGATCGACCTCCAGCGGCAGACCGGCGCCTTCGTAAGCAAACGGCACAATCGTGACCGGTCGCGCAGAGGGGCTGCCGCTGACCGGCGGAACCACCAATCCCTGCGCCATCAGGTGGCCGCAGGACAGCAGGGTCAAGGCGAGTGCAAGGCGGATGCTTATCTTGATTGGCATAGTTCTCTCGGAAAGCAGAATGGAATTTGAAGTGTGCGATTGAACACTGATTCGAAGCCGCGATACGGTAACGGCTCGCGCATGACTGCAGCCTCAACACTGCGCAGCGTCTCGGCGTCGCCCTGACAGCGCGAAAGGTCCACACCGATGACCACGCCACCAGGAATCTGGGTCACCGTTACCTGGCAGCGGAAGCCTTGCAACATGGTATCGGGCCGCGACCAGTTGAGGTCAACCTGGTTTGAAATGGCCAACAGGTAGCGATCGACCAAGGCGTCACTCTCGCCCTCGTTGCCCACGCGCTCAGCCTCTTGGGCGGCGAGTTCGGCCATCTTTTGCTGTTCAATCGCCCTTTGGCGATCTATTTCGGCCTGCTTGTTCTGCGTTTGCATCTGGGCGAGCGTGCGTTCCTCGAGCTTGGTTTGCTGCTCGGCTTTTTCGCGCTGGCGTCGAATGTCTTCCATTTGCTCCTGGCGCTCGCGTTCCATGCGGGTCAGTTCGTCCTCCGGCGGTGGCACGGTGAGATCGACTTGCTCCTTGCGAATTTTTTCCTCTTGCTCCTTCTCTGCCTGCTCCAGGGCCTGGTCGCGAATGCGCACCTGCTCCTGATCGATCCGATCTTCCGAGCGCGGCGTCAACGGGCGCGGCGGCTCTTCGACAATCGGTTTCGGGGCGGGTGGAACGGGTTTGGCTGGCGCGGGTTTGGGCGGAGGCGGTTTGGATGGCATGGGCGGCGTCTTGATTGCCGGCAGCGGCGCCGCTTTGAAATCGACCAGCGTCGCCTCGATGATCGGACCGGCCACACTCAGCGGCTTGGCGCTCTCGGTCCACAGCAGACCCAGAAACACCACCGCCACGCAGGCCAGATGCACCAGGAGCGCGTAGCCAAGCGATCGAACATTGACGGCGTTGCTGCTCACTGGGATGCGCGGTTCCGGAGAATGGGTCAACGTTTCTTTTCCGCGATCGGCTGGCTCATCAGGCTTACCTTGGGCACGCCAGCCTGCTGCAGCTCACCCATGACGCGGATCACTGAGCCGTAGTCGAGCGATGCATCGGCACCCACGACCACCGGCGCTTTTGGATTCTGACGAACGAAAGCTGAAACTTTCTTGACCAGGGTTTCGTTGTCGATTTGTTCACGGCCTTCCTTACCCAGCGTCAGGTACATGGTGCCGTCCGACCCGATCGATATCAGGATCGGATCGGCATCGGTGACCAGCGCCTTTGCACGCGACTCGGGCAGGTCAATATCGACACCGAGGTTGAGCAACGGCGCCGTCACCATGAAGATGATCAACAGCACCAGCATCACGTCGATGTAGGGCACGACGTTGATGTCGGCCTTGAGTTTGCGACGTTTGCGGTGTTTGGTGGCAAGTGCCATATCGACTCCAACGCAGTTGAGACGGACGCGGGGTTCGCGTCAGCCGTTGTCTTCGATATGCGCCTGGCGTTGCAGGATTGAAGAGAATTCTTCCTGGAAGGCATCGAACTTGGTGTTGAGCCGCTCAACGCGGGTGGAGAAGCGATTGAATGCCCACACCGCGGGAATCGCAGCGAACAAGCCCATCGCGGTCGCCACCAGCGCCTCGGAAATACCCGGCGCCACGGTCGCGATGGTGGCCTCGCGCATGTTGGCCAGCCCCTGGAACGAGATCATGATGCCCCAAACGGTACCGAACAGGCCGACGTATGGACTGATCGATCCAACGTTGGCGAGAAATTCGAGATTGTGGTCCAGGCGGTCGAGCTCGCGCCCGGCAGTGGCGCGCATCGCGCGTTGCGCGCCCTCGACCATAGTGCGCGAATCCATCTGGCGGCGGCTGCGCAGGCGCGCAAACTCGCGGAATCCGGCTTCGAAGATGCTTTCCAGTCCGGTGCGGCTGCCCTGCTGGTTGCCGATGTCGCGAAACAGCGCGGCCATGTCGGTGCCCGACCAGAAGCGTTCCTCGAACTCGTTGGTCTCGCGGTTGGCCACGTCCAGCATGCGTCCCTTGCCGAAGATGATCGTCCAGGATGCCAGCGAGGCCGCAATCAACAGGCCCATGACCAGCTTCACCGGGATGCTGGCATGCCAGACCAGGGCGAGGATGTCCAGGTTTTGGGTTACATCAATCGTTGGATCCATAAATCACTCCACACACAAATCAATCCGGAAACAAACCCGATGGAATTGGCATCGGGCGAAAATTTTGCGCATTCACGCAAGCGGCCCGCACTTGGGCTTCGAGCAAGGTCTCTGCGCTCGTTGGCCGTATCAGGGTTTGCTGAAAGTGCAGACTCGCGCCCCCGCGTTTGCTGAGCACACTGGTGGCCAGAAGTTCATCGTCCAGCCTTGCGGGGCGCCGGAAGGATACCGAAATCGAGCTGACTACGAACACCAGTCCGTGATCGGCCTTCAGCCGCGATTGATCTATACCAATCGACCGCAGCCATTCGGTACGGGCACGCTCGAGAAAACGCAGGTAGCTGCCGTGATAGACCACGCCACCGGCGTCGGTGTCCTCCCAGTAAATGCGGATGGGCCAGGTAAAGGGCAAATCAAGCGTAGTCATGTGGTCAACAATGCAGGAGCGGCGTAAGCCGCGTTGCCTTCAATTCTCATAAATGCCTCAAGATTTCGGCTAAGTCCATACTCACCGAGCTCACTCGCGCAAATCATGATTCTGGCTCAAACAGATCAGGAATCAGCGCCTCGGACTGACGCGGCGGCTTCCAACCGAAATGCCGGTAGGCCTTGGCACTGGCCATGCGGCCGCGCGCGGTACGAATGAGGAATCCCTGCTGGATCAGATAGGGCTCAATCACGTCTTCGATCGTGCCGCGTTCCTCGCTCAGCGCTGCTGCCAACGATTCGACACCCACCGGGCCGCCATCGAAGTTTTCAATGATGAGGCTCAGCATGCGTCGATCAAGCGCGTCAAAACCCTCGGGATCCACTTTCAGCATTTCCATCGCCAGCTCGGCAATTTGCTGAGTAATCACCCCGCTAGCTTTAACTTGGGCGTAGTCACGCACGCGGCGCAATAGGCGGTTGGCGATGCGCGGTGTGCCGCGGGCGCGGCGCGCTATCTCATCGGCGCCGGCAAAATCACAGGCGATGCCCAGGATCCGCGCCGAGCGTTGAACGATCAGACACAGCTCCTCGCGCGAATAGAACTCCAGCCGCTGCACGATGCCGAAGCGGTCGCGCAATGGCGACGTCAGCAACCCTGCGCGCGTGGTTGCGCCGATCAAGGTAAACGGAGGCAGGTCCAGTTTGATCGAGCGCGCCGCCGGGCCTTCGCCAATCATGATGTCGATCTGAAAATCTTCCATCGCCGGATACAGCACTTCCTCGACGACCGGCGAAAGCCGATGAATCTCGTCGACGAACAGCACGTCATGCGGCTGCAGATTAGTCAGCAAAGCCGCCAGGTCACCCGCGCGCTCCAGTACCGGACCCGACGTTTGCCGCAGATTGACGCCCAGCTCGTTGGCGATGACATGCGCCAGAGTGGTTTTGCCGAGGCCTGGCGGCCCAAAGATCAGTACATGATCCAGATGCTCCGAACGCTGACGTGCCGCCTGGATATAGATCGAAAGCTGCTCGCGCACCGCCACCTGGCCCAGATACTCGGACAGGGTCTTGGGTCGGATCGTGGCCTCTACGACCTCGTCTTCACGAGTGGAGGAAGCGGAAGTCAGTCGGGTTTCGGTCATTGCGCAAGGATTTCCTGGGACAGCGCAGAATATCGTGTACGCCGCCGCTGCGCGCGAACGGCGGTCATTGCAACCCACTACAATGCCGACCGAATCCCGCCGAGCGACCCGTTGATTTTATGTCCCAATCCCCGCCTATGTCCGAATCCCTGCGCAGAACCAAGATCATCGCCACCCTCGGCCCGGCCTCCAACACACCGGCCATCCTCGAAGAACTGCTGCGTGCCGGCGTCAACATCGTGCGCCTGAACTTCTCGCACGGAACTGCCGAGCAGCACACTGCATTGGCCGAGATGGTGCGCGGCATCGCCGCCAAGATGGGGCGCGAGGTGGGTGTGCTCGCCGACCTGCAGGGGCCGAAAATCCGCATCGAGAAATTCGCCGAGGGTAAGGTTACCTTGACTGAGGGACAGCCTTTCGATTTGATTTGCCGAGACGATGCGCCTCTGGGCGACAGCCGCGCGGTGGGCGTCAGCTATCTGGGCCTGATCAATGATGTGCATGCCGGCGACACGTTGCTGCTGGATGATGGCCTGATCGCGTTGCGCGTAGACTCGTTACAGGGCGAAACCATTCACACCACCGTGCTTACCGCGGGTACGCTGTCCAATCGAAAAGGGCTTAATCGTCTCGGTGGCGGCCTGTCGCTGGGTGCGCTGACTGATAAAGACCGCGAGGACATCATCACCGCCGCCAAGATCGGCGTTGAGTTTCTGGCCATCTCTTTTTGCCGCAGCGCTCAAGACATTCACGATGCCCGCCAGCTGGCGCGCGACGCTGGCCTGGAAGCAGCCATGGTGGCGAAGATCGAGCGCGCCGAGGCCATCGAGGCACTGGGTGAGATTATCGATGCGTCGGATGCGGTGATGGTCGCGCGCGGCGACCTGGGGGTTGAAATTGGCGATGCCGAACTACCCGGTCTGCAGAAGAAAATCATTCGAGAATCGCTGGAACGCAACAAAGTAGTGATCACCGCCACGCAGATGCTGCAGTCGATGGTCGACAACCCGATCCCGACGCGGGCCGAGGTGCTGGATGTCGCCAATGCCGTGATTGATGGCACCGACGCGGTGATGCTGTCGGCGGAAAGTGCGTCGGGCTCCTATCCGGTCAAGGCAGTCGAATCGATGACGCGCATCTGCCTGGGCGCGGAACGCCAGTTCCAGTTCGACACCGATTTCGAAGCGGCACCGCGCAACCTCGAACGCGCCGATCAGGCCATCGCCATGGCTACCATGTTCCTGGCCGAACACATCAAAGTGCGCGGCATCATCGCGCTCACCGAAAGCGGCGGCACCGCGCGCTTTTGTCGCGCTTCCGATCCTCGGTGCCGATCTACAGCTTGTCGCGCCACCAGTGGGCGCGGCGGCGCATGGCGATGATGCGCGACGTGTTTCCGGTTGCCTTCGACAGTCGTGGCCTGGCGCCGCGCGAAGCGGCCCGTGAAGCAGTGAAGCAGCTGTTCAACAATGGCCTGCTCAGCATCGGCGATCGCATCATCTTTACCAGCGGTGACTCGATGGAGCTCAAGGGCGCAACCAACACCCTGCGTCTGCTCGAAGTCGGTGCCGATGGTATTGCGCAAGGCGTCGGTGATCTCTAAGCATGGTCTGAATAAATCACCACCTCGTCTTCGCGGGACATCTTGACCTTTGCCACCCCTCGGTTTTCAACAGCGGAGTTGGGCGCTCTCAACAGCGGAGCTGGTCGTACCTGCGACCTTTGGGGGTTTGGCGAGCTAATAAGCAGTGTGGCGAAGACGAAGTGGTGACTTATTCAGACCTTCCCTCACCAATGCTGAGTTGTGGGAACGGCATGAGCAGCGATTCCCCGCTATCGCCAATAGTTAAAAATCGCGGCGCACCCCGCTCCCAGATATAATGCGCGGCCACACCACTCTTCCGGAGCAACCATGAGCATCGACCAACTCGAAGAAACCGCCCTGGCCATGGTGGCTGAAGGAAAGGGCATCATCGCCATCGACGAATCCAACGCCACGATCAAAAAGCGCTTCGACGCCGTCGGCATCGAATGCAGCGAAGAGAATCGCCGCGCGTATCGCGAACTGCTGTTGTCCACACCCAACCTCTCGGATCACATCTCGGGGGCGATTCTGTACGACGAAACGCTGCGTCAGTCGACCCGCGATGGCGTCCCGTTCACCAAGCTGATGATGGATCGCGGCATCCTGCCGGGCATCAAGGTCGACAAGGGCCCACAACCCCTGGCCGGCTTTCCCGGCGAGGTGGTGACCGAGGGCCTTGATGGACTGCGCGAGCGTCTCAACGAATACGCCCGACTGGGCGCACGCTTCGCCAAATGGCGCGCGGTGATCAATATCGGCGAGGATTTCCCGACCAGCAGTGGCATCGACGCCAACATGCATGCGCTGGCGCGCTACGCGTCGCTATGCCAGGAAGCAGGCATCGTGCCGATGGTCGAGCCCGAAGTGATCATGGACGGCACGCACGACCTTGACACCTGCTTCGAAGTCACCGAAGCCACGCTGCGTTCGTTGTTTGACGCGCTGTATAAGCACAACGTGATGCTCGAAGGCACCATCCTCAAGGCGAGCATGGTGCTCTCCGGCAAAAGCTGCGAGGAACAGGCCGATGTCGATGATGTCGCCGAAGCCACCCTACGCTGTCTCAGGAACACGGTTCCGGCATCACTGCCGGGCATCGTATTTCTGTCGGGCGGTCAGTCGGACCGGGCTGCAACTGAGCACCTCAACGCGATGAACGTGGCCGGTGGCAATCCCTGGCCGCTGTCGTTCTCGTACGGCCGTGCGATGCAGTCCGCCGCGCTCAAGTTGTGGGCGCAGGACATCGCCGGAAACGTAGGCGCCGCACAAAAAATCGTCGCCATGCGCGCGCGCGAAAACGGCCTCGCGGCGCTTGGGCGCTGGACACCGGATCTCGCTGGCTGAGTTTCAGCAAGGGCGCCGGCAGAAGCCATTCTGCCGGCGCGCGATGCGCTGTGTCTGGCGCCATTGCCATTGTGATCTGCTTCGGCAGCGTCGTACGTGATGAGATGGAACAACCCGCCGCACTGGGGCGATCCCAATCGGCCAACGCCGTGACGACCTCAACTGACACCCTCACGCGGTGACAGCTGTCAGCGGCCCTGGCCTTGCTGGTGCCTCAAGATGCCTACCGGAATCGCACACTTGAAATGGCTTCCTGTCACCCTCATTTTTGCTTTGCTCGATTGCATCCAGCGCACCACCACTCATCCAGGAGACAGCCATGAGTTCAACCACGATCGTCACGCCGCTCAAACAGCTGGACAAGGCACTGGGCGCATTGCGCGATCTGGGACTGATCAAGTCGCAGCCTGAGGAAGCGCCCGTGGTCGCGCTGATCAATCGGATCAGCCACCTTGATCCGGAGCGCACACTTGCGATCGCGCGCACGCTGTCGCAGGGCTCGCTGTTCAATGAAGTGGTGCGCGAACAAATCTCGGCAATGGCGATCGGCGAGCGTTATCTCTCGATCACCACCGCGTTCGACTCGATCCGCGATGATGCCAAGGCCATGGTGGCTCAGGTCGAAGACGGCAAGATCGATACGCTCGAGCGCCTGGGCAACATCTGGATGAAAGTCACCCGCGGCGATATCCCGGCGCGCTTCGCCAAGATCAAAGATGTGTATCTGGATGTCGCCAAAGACAGCAAGGATCAGATTCAGCGCGAGCAGATCATCCTCGATGCCTACCGCGACTATCGTGGCGCATTGAAGGAATCGCAGGTGCTCGGCTTCCAGGTGCTGAAAAAAGCGGAGGAGGTCCTGACCGCGGCGAAGACTGCGCTGCAGACCAGCTCTGATGTCCTGGCGGCGAACACATCGACCGATCGCGAAGCGGTCGCGCGACTTGAAATGGATCGCGATCAGAAGTTGCGCGCCTTGCAAGACGAGGACAAGCGCTATCAGATCGCCAAAGACCTCAGCGAAAACCTGTCGATCGCTTACAACACCACGGAAGTCATCATGGCGCGACTGATGCAATTGAGCGACGCCAAGGAACGTGTCTATTCGCAGTCGGTCACTTTTTTCGGCACCAACGAAACGGTATTCACCGCGTTGTCCGCGTCGTTTACTGGCATGCATGGGCTGCACGAGAGCACACGCACGCTGGAGGCAATGAAAGCCGGCATGAACAAGAGCATCGAAGCGCTGGGCGAGATTGGCGACAAGATTCTGGAAGAAGCGACCCGCGCCGGTTACGGTCCGACGCTGCGCGCCGAGTCGGTGCAAAAACTGGTTGATTCAGTAGTCGGATTTCAGGAGC
Source organism: Pseudomonadota bacterium (assembly GCA_034440555.1). Taxonomy (GTDB): domain Bacteria; phylum Pseudomonadota; class Gammaproteobacteria; order Xanthomonadales; family Ahniellaceae; genus 0-14-3-00-62-12. The sequence goes on along the minus strand of JAWXCG010000285.1, from coordinate 21,447 downwards.
GCTCGGTGCAGATCATCGATGAGATGCGCGATCTCTCGGCCAGCAACGAGCGCGAGATACAGCGCGCCGTCGAGGACGGCAAAAAGCGCTTGGTCGCGTTGTCAACTTCCGCCGCCACCCTGCCGCCTGCATAGCATTGCCCGTGGGAGCGGCTTCAGCCGCGAATTATTGACCTGCGGTGGGAGCGGCTTCAGCCGCGAATCTTTGCCTTGCCGAAGCAGCAAGTTTCGCCGCCAGCGCTCAGCAGCAAAGCTATTCAGTCGCTTCCCAACCGCAGGTGTCTCTGACCATCCATGAACAGCAGCAACCTCCCCGCCACCACCGACACTGCTCCAGTCCCGACACCCGTCCCGCTCGACGAGGTGATGCTGGCCATGGATATCGTGGACACGCTGCGCCACGAACGCTCGACGGTGGAACGCGAACTGGATGCCGAGACGCGCGACGAAGTGTTGATCGAGCGCATCAAGGGTATTTACGCCGGTCAGGGCATCGCGGTTACTGACGATCTGATCCGCAACGGTGTCGAAGCATTGAAGCAGGATCGATTTGCCTACCTTCCGCCAAAGCCATCGTTCGCATTGCGCCTGGCGCAGGTGTACATCGAACGCTGGAAGTGGTTTCGCCGGAGTGCGATCACCTCTGTGCTGTTGGGCGCCGGCTTCGTTGCCTGGCAGTTGCCACAGCAGTGGCAGGAACGCCGGGCCTATTCCACTTACACGCAGCGATTTGTCGAAGTCGGCGAGCGCGTCGGCAAGCTCGATGTACGCATCGAGCGCCTCACGCGTTGGCACGATGCACAGAGCGCAGCTGAGGAACCGGTGCGCGCGCCCATCGGCAGAATCGTGGATGACATTGACACTGCGCTCAGACGTGTCCGCAGCCAGCGCGCCAAACTGTCGACACTGTCCGCCGCCGATTCCGATGATTTTGCTGCGCAAAAACTGGCAAGCACGGCCGTGGTCGAGTCCAGCGCAGCAGAACTGGTCGAAATCGAAACGTCTCTGCACTCGCTCGAAACAAAATCGGCCGTTGCCGATCAATTGGCCGGGCTCGCAACGCGCTTCCTGGCGGCAACAACGGTACTCGCAGGGGCTGCATTGAATGCTTCCGATCAAGCCAATGTCACCAACGTCAGTCAGCAGGCCGCAGCGGCGCTGCGCGCAGGCGATGCTGTACTTGGCGAAGCCTCGGTGCGCCGACTCGACCAGATCGCGGCACAACTCAGTCAGGTCTACCAATTGCGTATTGTGTCGCAGAGTGGCGTCAAGAGCGGCGTCTGGCGCTATCCAGTAGACAACCCGAAGGGTCGCAACTACTACCTGGTGGTCGAGGCCATTGGTGAAAGCGGCCTGCCGCTGAACCTGCCCATCACCAACGAGGAAACACAGAAGATCGAAGATGTCAGTCGTTTTGCCGTGCGTGTTCCGGAGTCTGGCTACGAGTCAGTGAAGGCAGACAAGCTCGACAACGGCCTGATCGACAATGCCCTGGTCGGCATCAAGCGGCGCGGCGAACTGGACGTAGTCTTCAAGATACCCGTTGCCGGCGGCTACATCACGCAGTGGGAGGAATAGTCGATGCAAACCGGCCAACGTGTCTTCAACGAAATGAATCAGCGCATCGAAGCGGCGCGGTCGAATGCTGCCGAGCATGCGCGCGACCTCGAAGTGCTGAACGAACAACTCAGCCATTCACGCTCCGCGCAAGCCGCGCAGACGCAAGAACTGGCCCGGCTGCGACTGGATCTGCTCGCCGCCAATCAGATTGCGTCCGGACTGGATGCTTCCGATCAGCAGGCACTGGCATTGTTGGCGCAACGCGCCGAACTATTTTCGCGACTGCACCGCGAGATCGAGGCGTCGGTCGAGGTGCAAAAGCAACTTACCGCAGCGCGCGCCGAAACGCTGGCCGAACGCGACCGGCAACTCAGCGCGCTGGACAGCCTGGTCGACAGTACGCGCCAATTGCTTGCACAAAGCGACTCCTTCAAGTTGCAGCAGCAACTCACCGATGCAGCAGCGGCACGCGCCAGCCATGCTGACGAGAAGGCCGATCAGGCCGAAGCGGATCGCAGCCGCAAACGTCTGCCTTATGAAGCGGACAAATTGTTCGTGTATCTGTGGCAGCGTCGCTTCGCGTTTCCGGAATATGAAGCAACGGCGTTGATCCGCACGCTGGATGGCTGGGTCGCGCAACTGATCGGCTACGAAGCTGCGCATCGCAACTACCGAATGTTGCTTGCGCTCGCCGATCGCATGCGTGAAAACGCCCAACGCCAGCAGTTGGATGCGGACGAGCAATCCCAGCGTCTGGCCCAGCTCGACCAGCAAGGTTTGGAAGCGGCAGGCGTGCCGGGCCTTGCCGATACCCTGAATCAAGCCGAGACTGCGCTCGACCTTGCTGAGCAGCGGCTTGAAGCCGAAGAAGCACGCCACCAGCAGATGCTGGACGACCGCGCCGCCATCGCCGCGGGTACCGATGCCTATACGCAGCAAGCGATCAAGGCGCTGGAGGCCCAGCTCGGAAGTGAGGACGTTGTCAGCCTGCGTCGCGACGCACAGATCACCAGCAGCCCCAAGGACGATGCGCTGGTGGCGAAACTGGCCAATCTGCGCGCCGAATCCACTGCCGTTGGAACGCGTATCGGCGAACTGCAGACCACCCAGCAACGAGCGCTCAAGCAACTTTCCGACATGCAGGAATTGCGTGGGCGTTTCCGCAGCCAGACCTATGATTCCGGCGATTCCGAGTTTGAAGATGGTTTGGCGGTGGGTGTCCTGTTCGACTCACTGTTCCGCGGTGCGGTGGTGATGAACGACGTCTGGGACAGCATCAAACGCCAACAAAAGTTTCGCATCCGACGCCCAAGTTCCGGCAGCGGCTGGGGTAGCGGCAGCACCGGCGGCTGGGGTGGATCAAGCGGCGGTAGTAGTCGCAGCAGCGGCGGTGGTAGTCGCAGCAGTGGCGGTGGGTTCCGTAGTGGGGGTAGTTTCGGCGGTGGTGGTGGTTTCAAAACCGGCGGCGGATTCTAGTCGTAGCAAGCGAACTGCCTGGCTGCGCGCGCCCGGCCGATGCAGTTTTCTGCAATGGAGTGCCACGATTTTCCGCCCCGCCCTACAATGTCACACCTTCGAAAGAATCGCCCCTAAGGAAGGTCTGAATAAGTCACCACTTTGTCTTCGCCACACGGCTTATCGCTTGCCAAACCCCCAAAAACCTGCGGTTTTTCGCCCCCTGACTCAGGGGGCTATCGCGGCTCCGGACTTGTTCAGAGGTTCCCTATGACTACCGACGATCCCTGGCGCAATGCGCGTCGCCCCGGCGCCAGCAAAACGGCCCCATCATCCAAACGTGCCGCGCCCGCTGTGCGAACACCCGTGGATGTCTCCGATTCCGAAGATCGCCCCGGTGACCCGCGCCGCGAGCAACGTGATCGTGAGCTGCGGATTTTCGGAATCAACGCCTGCCTCGCGGTGTACAAGCATCGACCGCAGGGGATTCGCAAGATCTACTTGACCGAGGCGAGGCTCGACCGCTTCCGCAGTGTGCTGACCTGGTGTGCCGGCGAACGCATCGGCTATCGCATGGTCGAGACCGCAGATCTGGACAAACTCACGCAAAGCCAGCATCACGAAGGCGTCTGCTTTGAGACCATTCCGCCGGTGGCGCTGACGCTGGATGATCTGATCGCGCGCATCGGAAAAACCCAGCACAGCTGGATCGCCTGGCTCGACGGCGTCGGCAATCCGCACAACCTCGGTGCCATCCTGCGTAGCGCGGCGCATTTTGGCTGCGGCGGACTGATCCTGCATCGCGACGCACTGGGACTTTCCGGCGCGGCCTGTCGCGTCGCTGAAGGCGGTGCTGAAGTGGTGCCGATCGCGCGCGTCAACGATGCACGCGGCAGCATGGCCAAGCTTAAGCTGTACGGCTATGAAGGCATTGCCACCGTGGTACACGGCGGCGCTGATGTGTTCGCTGCGACGCTGCCAGCCAAAGCAGTACTGGTCATGGGTGCAGAGGCAGAAGGCATGTCATCCAGCCTGATCGCAGCCTGCGACCAACGCCTGGGCATTCCCGGCAGCGGCGCGGTCGATAGTTTGAACGTGAGTGCGGCGTTTGCGGTCTTTGCCGCTGCGTTATCGCGTTTTTGATGAACGCGATGTGGCAGCGGCCCGCGGCCGCGAATGATCCATCTTCGCGTGTAATCGCTCCCGCTCCACTCCCACAGCGCGCCCAAGTCACCAAAAAACACTCCCGATGAAAAATATTTTTTGTTTGCTTCTGGTCGTCCTCACTCTGCCCGTCTTTGCGGCAACGTCACTTGCAGCAACGTCACTTGCGGCAACGGCAGCCCCGCGCGCGCCACGCCCCTTCGACCTGGACTACACCATCGAGCTGCTGCCCAAGACCGATCAGGCGCGCGTCAGCATCGTGCTCGGCAAGTCAGGTGAGTTGGTCAGTGCGCTGAGCTTCGCGGTCGATGACAAGCGCTACAGCGCCTTCGCTGCCACCGGCACGTTCAGCAACAATGCTGGCAAGGCGACCTGGAAGCCGAACGGCGTCGGCGCCAAGCTCAGCTATCTGGTCAAGATCAGCCATAAGCGCAGCAACGGCAGTTTCGATGCGCGCATGACACCCGACTGGGCAATCTTTCGCGGCGACAAAATCATTCCCGCGATCAAGGCGCGCATGAAGAAAGCGGCGACCTCTCGCGCCAAAGTGTTGATCAAACTTCCGCCGGGATGGACCAGCGCCGAAACGGGGTGGCTGCGCATCGACGGTGAACGCTTCGCAGTCGACAGTCCGGAACGAAAATTTGACCGCCCGATCGGCTGGATGATCGCCGGGAAACTGGGTACGCGCCACGACCAACTGGGCACCACGGAAATGTTCGTTGCTGCGCCCAAGGGTGACCCGCTCGACCGTATGGATGCGCTGACCACAATCAACTACGTGTGGCCGGAAATCGAAGCTGCGTTCGGTAAGACGCCGCGCAAGATCCTGATCGTCGGCGCCGGCGATCCGATGTGGCGCGGTGGGCTGTCGGCACCGAACTCCATGTTTCTGCATTCCGAGCGTCCACTGATCAGCGAGAACGCGACCAGCACCCTGGTGCACGAACTGGTGCACGTGGTCACCCGTGTCAGTGGCGAAGATCGTTCCGACTGGATTTCCGAGGGCTTGGCAGAGTTCTATTCGGTCGAACTGATCTATCGTGGTGGCGGCATGACGGACGAGCGTCATGACAAGGTCTACACGTGGCTCGCCGACTGGAGCAGCAAGGTGAAATCATTGCGCAGCGAACGCAGCAATGCCGAGATCACCGCGCGCGCCGCATTGTTGCTGCGAGATCTCGACCAGGAAATTCGACTGCGCAGCAAGGACAGCAAATCCCTCGACGATGTGGTTCGTGCCCTGCGCCCATTGCGCAAGGTCTCCACCACAGAATTTATTGTCGAGAGTGAAAAAGTTCTGGGTGCGAAGTCGAAGGTGCTGGCCACAACTCTGTTGAAGTGAGACGGGGGCGCTGGCCTACAACTGCCGAATCGTTGGACAATGACAGGCCAGAGTCCGGCCTATGACGTGCGACGTCCACCGATGCGACCCTCATCGCTTCAAGCTTCGTTTCTCCTGGTCGTCGCAGCGCTGTTGCTGCAACTTCCGTTGATCCTGAATCCCGGATATTTCAGTCACGACGAGTTGCAGTGGGCGTCGTGGTCTGTGGGCCGCGCCTGGAGCGATGTGCCTTGGGCGCGACTGAGTGACTGGAAAACGTTTCAGTATCGCCCGCTGACTTTCAACATCTGGATGCAACTGTCGCGCTGGTTTTTCGACACGCCCTTCCTGATGCATGCTGCCTGCGCGCTGATCGGCGCGTTCAACGCCGTGCTGTTGAATATCTGGATGCGACAACTCGGTGCGACGCCACGCGCGGCGTTCATTGCGTGTTTGATCTGGGTGCTCAACCCATACGCGATGCTGACCCACGGCTGGGTCGGAACGCTGGCCGACAGCCTCTGGGTCGCGTTTGCGCTGACCGGCATCGTTGCCGTACAGAGCTTCGCCAGCCTTGCGCAGACCAGAACACGCGTCAACTGGCAGGCAGCGATCGTTGCTTTTGTGCTCACTGCAGTGTCACTACTGTGCAAGGAAGCGGCATTGGCGTTGCCCGCTGCATTCCTGATCAGCTGGTATTGCCTGGGGCGCAAATCGACGCATCTGATGGCCGGCCTGGCCAGCTCGCTCGCTGTAGTGATCTACCTGTGCCTGCGGCTGCAGCCGATGCTGGCCGGCGCAGAAACCGCGGCTGCCTATTCGCTCAGCACGCCTGCGCCGATGCACCGCTGGGCCGAGTATCTATTATTTCCAGCGCTGCTGACGCGCGCCGAGCCACGAGCACTTTTGCTCGAAGCTTTCGGCACGCGCCACTGGCTCTCGATCGTGACGATCGCCACGATGCTGGCGATCCTGCTGATTCGCAACTGGCGCATGGGCTTGCTCTGGCTTCTGGCCCCGCTTGCAGCGCTGGTGCCGGTGCTGTTGCTGCCCGCCAGTTTCAGCCACTACGCCTACGGCGCCAGCGCAGTGGCTGCATTGCTGCTGTGCCTCTCCGCGCCGTCCATGGCATGGCTGGGCAGGAGCGCAATGATTCTGTGGCTGACATTGACCGTGCTTCACGGTCTGCAAATCGCCGGCAAACTGCACTGGTCCGGGCGCATCCAGGCAGTGCTCCTCAACGATATCGCTGCACTGCGCAGCAGCCAGCCGGGTGTGGCATTGCGCATTCGATCGCAGCAGCAAAACCAGCAATCGATCATCATGCGTTCCCTGTCCGGAATCCCGACCTACAGAGGCGTAGTGTGGGGTAACTTCGTAGTGCCTGTTGGACACGGCGATGCCACCGCCACGCACCAGATGAACGCGCATGGCCACATTGAACACTTGCGCGAAAGGGAATGACCGATGGCCGCGGTGACCTTGGCTCGGGTGTAGACACGAACGAACTGCGCGCTTAATGGAGCACTTTGAGCCACAAACTGCCGCCGCCAAAGCCATGCCCAGCCGGTGTCGCCAACGCGCGCACGACCAGTTCCGGAAAACGGTGGAACGCATAGTTGCAAGCAAACAGCACCTCGTAGCGACGGCTGTGTTGCAGCATCACTTGCACCAGGTACTGTTCGTTCCAACTACGATTCTCCTCAAGCACCCAAGACTTCAGGTACTCGAACGGAAGAAAAATGTCGTGGATGTGGACGATCACACCAGGCCGCAGTCGAGGAAGCACACTGAGATACAGATGATTGACGTCGCTACCGGTCTTGCAAACATGCGAGGAGTCAATGAACAGCAAATCACCGGACTCCAGTCGATCGAAATAGCTCGCTTCAATCTGCTGCACTTTGCGCACATCGAGCCGTGAAACTCCGGGCACGCCATCGCTCAGAAACGCGCGCGGAAAAGGCTCGACGCATACGAAATCCATGCTGCCTGAAAAGAAACGCTGGTTGACATCGGCACTGAGCAGCGAAGAAAACCCCGAACCGATCTCCACCATTCGCTTCGGTCTAAGCTGCCTCAAAATGACGAACAGCGCGCGACAATCAAGCCAACTGAATTGACTGTTTTGGACGAAGAACTGGCGTTCATCATCAGCAGGCGCCTGCTCGGGATAGTCGAACTCCGGCATGAATCGCGGAAACCAGTCAGACAATATCCGCTCAGTGCCGGAATGATTGAAATCCAGCCCAGGGCAATCCGGCATGTTTTCGGGCCATAGCTCGTCGGTACGCTCGATGAGTTCCGCCGGATTCACCACCGGCGAATAGAAATGTCCGTTCTCATGAGCGGTATTGATCATCGCGCTATTCCTCAGTGGTCAGTAAAGGGCTTGCCATAGAACCACTGGTAGCGCGGTTTCAAGTCTGCACCGCAACACCGCGTGTGAGTTTGTGAGCTTGAAGTAGCGCGTCGTATTTTTCAAGCTGTGCTCTGAAGCCCTGCGCATTTTTCGGTAGTGTGCTCGGCCACATCGCGAAGCCGTTCAAGTACGACTGTGTTTCTGGCGAAGGGTCGATGCCTTTTGGGAGGAAATGACGACTCAGGCTGCTGGTATTTTCGTTGGTGTCGCGCCGCCAAGGCGAGTAGGGATCGGCGCAGAAAGCCGAGCGACCAGCAGTCCACACTGGTGAGGGTTTCCGCGCTGCGCCAGCCGCTACAAAGCAGCCGCGAATCGCAATGCCTCTCTGTCCCGTCACTCTGAGGCGCGACTCTCTGTACATTAGGCAAGACAACAAACCCCAGCGCACAACTGGACCAACCTTCGACAATTGTGCATCATGGCGCCATTCCTCCATTGAGTACTTCTCCATTGGACACTTCTGCATCAAGCGCTCCTTCATCGCGTGGCGCTCTTGTCCGAATCGATCACCAACAATAGAAGAGTGACAAAGTGCTAGATGGATTGAAGTTGATGTGGGGTCGGGCTCGGGGAAAGCCGGATGCCCATGAATTGAAACTCGAAGCAGCTATGTTGGTCAGCGACGTCGTCGGCACACATGAGTCCAAATTTTCCGTGGCGCTCGCGTATGAAGACCGGCTGAAACAGGAGACTGAGCGTTTCGCCAACGAACTTGAGGTCAACAACCTTCCCGCGATCTTTCACTATTGGTCGAACAGGTATTTGCTGCCACAGCTCCAGGCGTTCGGCTTCCAACATCCAGAGCATTTCTTCGAAACCGAGTTTGCGTCCGTGATTCGCGCAAACCCGGGGCAGCTGTGCCGCTTCGCCAGCCTGGGGTCTGGCAATGGCGATGCCGAAGTGCGCATCGCACAAGGCTTGCTGGCACAGGGGCTCAGCGCATTCTGTATTGATTGCCTGGAGCTGACACCGGAGATGAATGCGCGTACGACGGAGCTGGCGCAGCAGTCGGGCGTGGCAGCGCAAGTTCGCGCATTATCGGTGGATCTGAATAGCTGGACGCCGCAGCACACCTATTCCGCGATCATGGCCAATCAATCGCTGCACCACATGGTGGAACTGGAACGCATTCTTGATACCGTCAAGCCAGCGTTGGCGCCGGAGGCACGATTCCTGATTTCCGACATGATCGGACGCAACGGCCACCAACGCTGGCCGGAGGCTTTGGCGATCGTGCGCGAATTCTGGAATGAACTTCCGGATAGCTATCGGCACAATCTTCAGCTCAATCGTGCGGAGCCGGAGTTTCTGGACTGGGATTGCTCGGCCGAGGGCTTCGAGGGGATTCGCTCGCAGGACATTCTTGCCCTGCTCTGCGAGCGTTTTCAATTCGAGCTGTTTCTGCCTTTCGCCAACATCATCGACCCATTCATCGACCGAAGTTTTGGCCACCATTTTGTGGCCGATGGCCTATGGGATCGGGATTTCATTGACCGCGTGCACGCCCGCGACGAGCTCGAACTGGCTAAGGGCAACATCAAGCCCACGCATCTGATCGCGGTGTTGACCAAGACTGCGCCAACGCAGCGGCGCTGGCGAGCCGGTTTCAGCCCGGAAGCCTCCATCCGGCGCTGACGCAACCCAACAGCAAGTTCACGTGATCAGCCCACCAGGCTTCGCTACTCCTTGGCAGCAGCACACTCGGGAAGTGTCGCCAGTGGAATGAATCGCTGCGCAGCATCATCAATGCCAAAAAGTGTCAGCCCCCGGCAGGGCGCGTCGACGCGAAGATAGACATCGAATCCCTCCGCAGTCGCATCGATCCGGCGCCAGTTGTCTGGCCCCATGCGATATCCAAACTCGCCGAGTCCCAATACCTGGCCCGCATCGTTGGCGACCAGCAGGCCGTCAATCTGGCTGCGCAACCCGCCATCGACTAGATGACCTGCGATATGCCAGCCGGGGACCACTGCCACCCGCTCCTCCGGAACAAATTCAAGACTTCCGAGATTGACCAACGGTCCTTCAGCGGATTTCGGAAGCACGAGCGACGCGCCCATCAAACGATTGCGTGGCGCGCGGAACATGCCCACTTGGTGGCGACGAAGAATTGCAATCGCAGACTTCACCGCATCCACATCCGTCAAAGCGTAATGCCCAAACATTCCCGGCGCGATCACACCGACCTGGGCCTCGGCGGCACGTTGCTCGATCCCGCGTTCGACGCTAGACGCCCACCCGTACCAAAGCCAGTGCGTCGGATAGACCATTGTTGACACTAGCAACGCCACTGCGACACTGGTCGCAATACCCCATTGCCGAGTTGCGATGCGCGCGCCAAGCGCCAACCCCAGACCCAACCAGAACAGGTTGGTCCATTGGACGTAGCGATCGGCCAGCAGCTGATCCGGATATTGAGCAAACAAATGACTGCGGCCAAGTGCTACCAACACGGCAACGCAGGCGGCGAACAGCGACAGGCCCAGACCCAAGGCCTCGATGCGGGTGACACTGTCCGGTCGCCGCCACGCGCGCAAGGTCAATACCGCAAGCAACGCCAGGCCCGCCATGCCGATTGCGAAGGCCAGGCTCAGCAATGGCGGTTGGCCGGTAACCGAAAGCGCAGCACGCGCCGTGACCACAAGCACTGCTCCTGATCGCGACATTGACATCAAATCGGCATTGACGCCGGCAATCCCGGCGTCAGCAAAACTCAGCCAGCTGGTGACCCAGAAAGACGACAACCAGGCCGCGGCATTGCGCGCGACTTCCAGCGGCGCGAGGGTCAAGGACCCACGCACGCCGTCTGCTCCGGGCATCAGGAACATGTAGGCAAATACGCCGAGCGAACCGACCAAGGCAGTGGGCAGCATCCAGCGCAGCGCAACGCGGCGAATTAACATCATCGCGACCAGCAACCCGAATACGCCCACGCCGGTGCCGAAACTCAGCATCGCCACGTACGAGGCCGCTAGCGCTATTGCGCTGGTCATCAGGCTCGGCCGTGCACGCAGGCTTTCCACACAGGTGATGACGACCAGTGCACACACCATTACAAGATAAACCTGCACCGACTCGTTGCCATGAAACTGCATGCGTGCCGAGCCCATCCACATCAGCGCCACTGCGGCGAGCGTGGCCGCCGCGAAGCGAAAGGAAAGATCATGGGCGCGATCGCCGAGCAGGCGCAGGACCAGTATCACCAGCGTCGCCAACAACAAACAAAGCCCGGTGACCACGCCGATCAACTGGTCACCACCACCCCAATGAATATCGGCAAGTCGCACCAGATTCGAGGTGATCTGTCGGTGCGCATTGTCGGGCGCAATGACATTGTCCGGGAACGGCAACTCCAGCAGCCGGGTGTACTGGGTGAATTGATCGGTGAACATCTCGCTCCAGCCCAGATGCCAGATCGCGACGCTGGTGGTGAGCGTGTAGTAAGCCGCAATCAACAGGCAGAGCGCGCCCCCGATTCGCGTCGCAAGAACTTGAAATCCTGAGTGCGTGGAATCGCGCTCCACCATCACGGTTGCACCGCAGGCACGGTAAACCGCTGCTCCAGGTCCGCACTCATCCACGCAAACACGGCATACGCCGCCACGTTCTGATCAAGCGCAGCGGGATCTATTTTGTCAAGGGTGTCGTTGGCGGTGTGGTGCAGGTCAAAATAGTCGGTGCCGTCTTGTAGCAGTTCAAACATTGGCACACCCAGCGCGTGCAGCGGGCTGACATCGGGGCCGCCGCCGGAATCATTGCTGCCCGATTCGATGCCTAGCGGATCGAGCACACCAAGTATTTGCCGGATGGCAGGAAGCTGCGACTCTGCCACGTGTGAGTCGAATCGATAAATGCGCCCGGCGCCAAAATCCGATTCTGCTGCCGCCACGTGCTGCGCCGGTGTGTTGGCAACTGCATAGGCGCGACCGCCGAACACACCTTGTTCCTCGTTGGCGAAAGCGACTACGCGTACCGTGCGTCGAGGGCGCTGCGCGGATTGGGCGATGATCGCGCCGGCGGCCATGGTAATTGCGACGCCGGCGCCATCGTCGATCGCACCCGTACCCAGGTCCCAGGAATCGAGATGTCCACCTATCACAACGATCTCCTGCGGTAATTCACGGCCGGTGATTTCACCGATGACGTTGTGCGACGTGTATTCGCCAGCAAGCGCAGCCTCAATGACGAGCTCGATTTCGACCGGTTTGCCCAGACGCAGAAGGCGTTCGACTTGATCTGCATCGGGCACGCTGAGCGCGGCGGCGGGGACAGCGGTCAGCGCGATGAAGCTGCCGTCGGACAGTTTCGTCGCACGCGTCATCGCCTCGGGATCTTTAGCCGTCAGGCGCGCCGACAGCGCAACGCCAGTATGCGGAAAACGCTGGCTACCGGTACCGATCGAACGGATCAGCAAGGCACGCGCGCCCTTGGCCGCAGCGATCGCAGCGCCCTCAACCCGGACACCCACAGCGTGGCTGTAATCGCCGCCGTTGCGGCGCTTGCGCATGGCGTGCGACACGTAGGCTATTTTGCCGCGTAGCGTGAGAGGATCTGCTGCCTTCAATGCATCGAAATTTGCGAAGCCCACGACTTCAGAGCGCAGTCCGCCCTTGGGCGTCGCACTCGACCAACCGAGCGCAGTCACCGCCAGTGACTGCGGAGCCGGGGCGACAATGCGTGCACTTTCACGGCCGCGTTTCCAAACCGGAAAGGTTACCGGTTGCAGAATCACGCGATCGAATCCAAGTGCTTTGAATTTTGCCTCCGCCCAACGCACCGCGCGCGCATCGGCTTCGCTGCCGGCCATGCGCTGCCCCACCTCAGTGGTCAGCGATTCGACGATGGCAAAGGCGCCGCTGCCACGTAGCGCCTGCTCGCGCAGCGCGATAGCGGTGGCGATTTGATCCGCGGTGAAAGGCGCAGGTGCCGGATCCAGAGCAGAGGCGAGGCCGGAAAAACACAACGACGCAGCGAGGAGGATTCTGTGCATGGCCGGCTCCTTGGAAAGCGGGCATTGTGCCAGAGCGGTGGATTCGAGTGGGCGGCTGTGGGCGCACATTGGATGATCTTGCTTTTGCGGAGTTGAAGCGTCCGCGCACAGCGCGGACCCACAGGACCAGTGTTTCCAGTCGGCGGTTGATGGGTGCGCGCTGTGCGCGGACGCTCTTGAAAAAACCAGGTGCTGTCACACCCACCATCAGCGGGCCTTCAGCGCGTCACGAATCTCGATCAGCAATTTTTCCTGCGTGGTCAGCTCGGGCGGCGCCGCTGGTGCTTCGGCTTGCTTCTTCTTGAGCGCGTTCATCGCCTTGATGACGAGGAAAATCACAAAGGCGACGATGATGAAATCGATAATGGACTGAATGAAGGCTCCGTAGCCAATGGCCACGGCCGGACCGACCACACCATCGGCGCCGATTTTTTCGCCGGTCTTGATCGACATGTCGGCGAAGTTCTGACCAGAGGTTAACCAACCGATGATCGGCATGATGATTTTGTCGACCAGTGCGGAGACGATTTTGCTGAAGGCGGTACCGATGACTACGGCGACTGCCAGATCAACAATATTGCCGCGCATTGCAAAATCCTTGAACTCTTTGATCATGCCCATGGTGATTGTCCTGTGTAGTTGATGCGGCGGCTGGGGTTCGCGTTGTGGCGGTGGTTGATGGGCTGAGATGTTGGGTGCTGGCGGTGATGCTGGTGCTCGACGTCGATAAGAAAACAAGAGGTTCCCAAGAGCTTCGCGGCTGAAGCGGCTCCTACGAATGCGTTCCTAAATGCCTATCTACAACAGGCTAGACAATGCTGCCGCTCAGATCGGGTATGCCGGGGAAACTGGCACGAAAATGATCGCCGCGTTGCATTGCCGCTACGCCGGCCGGAGTGCCGGTGAACAGCAGATCGCCGGCGCGAAGCTCGTAGAAGCGCGACAAGGCGGAAAGGGTTTCGCCCACTTTGAGCAACATATCGGCAATATCGACTTGTTGGCGAACGCTGCCGTTTACTTCGAGCCGAAGCTGGCCGCTGACGGGATGTCCGATGTCGGCAACCAGCGCGAGCTCAGATATTGGAGCGGAGTGATCGAAGCCCTTGGCCGTGTCCCACGGCGTGCCCTTGGCCTTGGCCTGAGCCTGCAAGTCACGCCGCGTCAGATCCAGACCGACGCCATAGGCGATTACCGTTGCCAGACCCTGCGCCGGTGTGAGATCGCGACCACCACAGCCCAGTGCCGCCACCAGCTCGACTTCGTGATGCAGGTCCGTCGTGGCTGAGGGATAAGGCACCGTACCATTGCCCTGCACCAACGCATCGGCCGGCTTGCAGAAAAAAACCGGCGCCTCCAGATTGACCGTCGCCTGCATCTCTTTGGCATGTGCTTCGTAATTGCGTCCGATGCAATAAATGCGATGCACCGGGAAGCGCCTGTCGCTGTCGTGGATGGCAAGGCTGATTGCTGGCGGCGGGCTGCAGATAAAGCTGTCGCTCATGGCATCGACCCGCTGCAGATGGGCGCGCGGACCAGACCATCTGCACTTGCCGCAGGCTGTTCGACGCAGCCAAAGGTGTAATTTTTCTGTCCGACTCTTGACCGGAACGCATGCATTGAGTGACTCCTGTCACTGGAAGTGATGAGGGCGTTGACTCAGTGTATGCCAGACTTGCGCAAATCAAATACAGGAACTTACTAGTGGACAACCGCCCTGACCTTCTCGAACAGCTGCGCATCGAACGCTCGGCGGCGCGCAAACGCAGGTTTCCCGGCTGGGCAGTCCCTCTGGCTATTATCGTCTCGCTGCTGGTCGTTTTCGGCGTCTACAGCAGCACGCGGCCGATGCCGGTGGAAACCAGCCTAGCGCGTTCGGTCGCCGACTCGGGCCCAGTGTCGCTGTTGGACGCGTCAGGCTTCGTCACCGCACGGCGCATTGCCACTGTTTCGTCCAAAGTGACCGGCAAGGTGCGTGAGGTGCTGATCGAGGAAGGCCAGAGCGTGGAGGAAGGACAGATATTGGCTACGCTCGACGACACCGACGCTCAAGTCGCTATGAATCTGTCGCAGGCGCAGAAGCATTTCGCACAAGCCGCGCTGACCGAGCTGCGCGTCACTCTGCACCAGGCCGAGCGCGAGTTGGTGCGCCAGCAAGACCTGATGACCAGGAAACTGAATAGCCAGCAAGCCCTGGACAATGCGCAGACTACGGTTGAGGGGTTGCACGCGCGCATCGCTTCGCAGCGCTCGCAAGTGGAAGTCACTGCCCGCTCGATCGCGGTGACTCAGCAGCAGATTGACAACACCGTGGTGCGCGCGCCGTTCGCTGGCGTGATTACCGTCAAGGCGGCCCAGCCGGGCGAGATGATTTCGCCGATCTCCGCCGGCGGCGGTTCGATCCGTACTGGTATCGGCACCATCGTCGATATGGAATCGCTCGAAATCCAGGTCGACGTCAATGAGGCCTATATCGGCCGCGTGCAGCCGAATATGCCGGTCGATGCCGTGCTCAATGCCTATCCGGATTGGAAGGTCCCGGGTCGCGTGCTGGCGATCATTCCGACTGCGGACCGCAGCAAGGCCACGGTAAAGGTGCGCATCGCCCTTGAAGCGAAGGATACGCGAATTGTGCCGGACATGGGTGTGCGGGTTAGTTTCCTGGAGACACGCGACCCGAACGCGCCCAAGCGCGCCGGCGCCTGGATACCGAGCAACGCCGTGGTCACTGATGAAGGCAAATCTTTTGTGTTCATAGCAGTGGGCGATGAAGCAAAACGCGTTGAAGTCAAACTCGGCGACAAGCACGATGCTGATCAGCTAGTCAGTGCCGGACTCAAGGGCGGCGAAAGCGTCGTGCTGACGCCACCGGCGCGACTGCGCGATGGCCAAAACATTACGGTCAAAGCAAAGTGACCGCAGCAATGGCCCATACTCCAAAACCGCCGCTGGTCGAGATTCGCGGTTTAACCAAAGCCTACGTCCGCGGCAAACAGGTCGTGGAGGTATTGCATGGCATCGACTTGGATATCCCCGAGGGTGACTTTGTCGCGCTGATGGGACCATCCGGCTCCGGTAAGACCACCCTACTGAACATGATCGGCGGTCTCGACTCGCCCACCGACGGGTTGTTGATGGTTAACGGCCAGCGTATCGACGACTTCGGGTCAAATGAATTGGCCGCGTGGCGCGCCAGAACAGTCGGCTTCATCTTCCAGAGCTATAACCTGATGCCGGTGTTGACCGCGCAGAAGAATGTCGAACTGCCGTTACTGCTAACTGACCTCAACGCCAGCCAACGCGCGCGCCATGCCGACATCGCATTGGAACTGGTGGGGTTGAGCGATCGCGCCAAGCACAAGCCGAACGAACTGTCGGGCGGACAACAACAGCGTGTGGCGATTGCGCGCGCTTTGGTGTCTGACCCACAACTACTCATCTGCGACGAACCCACCGGCGATCTCGACCGCAAAACGGCTGACGAAGTGCTGAAATTGATGCAGACGCTAAACAGTCAATACGGCAAGACCATCATCATGGTGACCCACGACCCCAAGGCAGCGGAGTATGCGCGCCGCATCGTGCACCTGGACAAGGGCGTGCTGGTGGATGAAGCCGCGCACTAGTTTGGTTTTACAAATCCGATCCAGAAATACAGCGTGGGCCAGGGCCCATCCTTCGACGAGCGAAAATCGATGAAATATTTCCAGCTCATTTGGACGGCATTGTTCCGCAAAAAGTTGCGCACTCTGTTCACACTGCTGTCGTTGTCAGCCGCGTTCTTGCTGATCGGTCTGTTGCAGGCGGTGACCTCGTTGTTTGCCGGTAGCGTCGATTTCCTCGGCGCTGACCGCCTGATCGTGCAGGCTCGCACCAGTTTCACCCAGTCTCTGCCGATGCGCATGCTGCCGCAGATAGAGATGCTGCCGGGGATATCGCGGGTCAACCATTCGCAGTTTTTTGGCGGTCAGTTCCAGGATTCGCGGCAGCCTTTTCCGCAATTTGTCGTCAATCCCCAGCGCCTGTTCGACACTTACCCCGAGTGGGTGATTGACAAGGACCAACGCGCAAATTTCATTTCAACACAGGACGGCGCCATTGTCGGACGCCTCCTGGCCGAGCGCTCTGGATGGAAGGTCGGCGACATCGTGCCATTGAATAGCTTTATCTGGCTGAAGGCCGACGGCTCGCGCGTGTGGGAGTGGCGCGTGGTCGGCATTTTCGACGGCAAGAATCAGGAGTGGAAGGACCGTACCCAGCTGATGTACCTGAACTACGGCCAGTTCGAAGAGGCACGCCCACTGCGCGCCAAAGGGCTGGCCGGCGTATTTGTTGTACGCCTGAAGCATCCCGAGGACTCGCAGCGTGTCTCTGACATGATCGATGCCAAGTTCGAAAACAGCGTCGATGAAACGAAGACGCAGAATGAACAGGAGTTCCAGCTTGGCTTCATCAAACAGTTCGGCGATATTGGTTTCATGATGAACCTGATCTCGGCGGCGGTGATCTTTACCATTCTGATTCTCACCGGGTACACGATGAGCCAAGCGGTACGTGAGCGAATTCCTGAGCTGGCCGTATTGAAGTGCCTGGGATTCACCGACAACCTGGTGCTGTGGCTGGTGCTGGCCGAAGCGCTGTTGCTGTGCGCCATTGGTGCCGGCATCGGCATGGGATTGTCGACCATGCTGACCACTGCGTTGCCAGCAGAATTTCCGCCGCTGCGAACCGATGGTCGCGTCTGGTTATTTGCCGCTACGACCGTGGTCGGCCTGGCATTGGCGGTGGGTCTGCCGCCCGCGCTGCGCGCCAAGCGACTGAAGATCGTTGACGCATTGGCAGGACGTTGAATCATGAGCACATTGACCCAAGTCGGCGAAATCGTCTTGATGAACCTCAGGTCCATTCCGCAGCGCGCGGGCGCTTCGACGGTGATCGTCGTTGGCATCGCCGGCGTGGTCGCCGTTTTGGTCGCCATGCTGTCCATGTCCGCCGGCCTTGAGCGCACGCTGAGCGCGACCGGATCGATGGACCGGGCAGTCGTGTTGCGCGGCGGTTCAAATGGTGAGTTGTCGAGCTTTCTCGACCGTGCCAGCAGCACTCTGATTGAGCAGGATCCTTCGATCGCACGCAATGGCGACGGCTTGCCGATCGCATCGCGAGAACTGATTGTGATCACTGAAGTGCCGCGCAAGGGACAGCAGAACGGTACCAACGTTACCTTGCGCGGAGTCGAGCCGATGGGATTCACGCTGCGTTCGGAACTGCGTGTGATTCAAGGCCGCAGGCCACGACCGGGTATTCGCGAGTTGATCGTCGGACACAGCGCACAGAAGCAGTTCGACGGCCTCGATATCGGAGCACGCCTGCAGTTCCGTGGCTCTGACTGGTATATCGTCGGCGTGTTCTCGACCAATGGCGATGCGCATGAATCTGAACTTTGGGCGGATGCCGAAGCGGTGCAAAGTGCTTTTCAACGCACCGGTTATTCGTCTGTTCTGGCGCAACTGACCAGCCGTGATGCTTTCGATGCGATGCGGGCGCGATTGAGCGCCGATCCGACTCTGACCGTCGACGTCGAACGCGAACAGGACTACTTCAGCAAACAATCACGAACGCTCACCTCCCTGATCACCTGGCTCGCCGGCATCATCACTGTGATCATGGGTTTCGGAGCGTTATTTGGCGCGCTCAACACCATGTATTCAGCAGTCTCGTCGCGTACCGCCGAAATCGGCACGTTGCGCGCACTAGGGTTCGGGGCGCTGCCAGTGGTCGCGTCGGTGATGGCCGAGGCACTGATCTTGGCGGGCGCCGGCGGGCTACTCGGAGCGGTGCTGGCTTATGCGCTATTCAACGGCTACAGCGTTTCGACGCTGGGCTCTAACTTCACGCAGGTGGCCTTCGACTTCGCGGTCACACCCGCACTAGTTCTACTGGGATTGGCTTCTGCTTTGTTCATCGGATTTCTCGGCGGCCTGCTACCAGCGCTGCGTGCCGCGCGCCTGCCAGTGACCGAAGCGCTCCGCGGTGCCTGAGTCTGGCGAGATTCGACTCACCGTTCGGGCCTGGACTGCTAAAGTGCTCGCCGCTCATGCCGACTAGCGCCATGGAACTGTTCAAGTCATTCACCCTCGAAGCTGCGCATCGCCTGCCTCACGTGCCGGCCGGGCACAAGTGCAGTCGCGTGCACGGGCATTCTTTTCGTGTCGAGTTGCATGTCGCCGGTCCGGTTGATCCACACTATGGCTGGGTGATCGATTTCGCCGAGATCAAGCAGGCGTTCAAGCCGTTCTACGATCAGCTCGACCACCACTATCTCAATGACGTGCCCGGCCTGGAAAACCCGACCAGCGAAAACCTCGCCGTGTGGATCTGGGATCGACTGAAGCCAGTGTTGCCGTTGTTGGCGCAGGTTGTGGTGCACGAAACCTGCACCTCGGGCTGCCGCTACACGGGCACGGGCTAAGCCGGGGAAAACGCATTGCGTCGCAACATTAGACGCCCTTGACACTGCGTTAATGTGCGATTTGCTTAAATTATCTCATTGTATTTATTGTGCTTTATGCACCTCGTTCGACACTTCAGAAAAATATGTTGCATTGCACCAAATAGTGGGCTAGAGTGCGCCTCGTAACGTAGCCCATTGTGGGCACGTCCTCCGAGGACTTTCCCATGTTCGAACAAATCAATTCGCAAGCGCAAATCTCCAGCCAGATGCTCAATGCCAGCAAGCAGTTCGCCGATGCCGCTTTCAAAGCACAGGGCATCGCATTCGAAGGCTTCGAGAAAGCCGTGAGCCTGCAAGTGAAGGCGGTCGAGAACCGTTGGAATGCGACGCTCGCTTTCTTCGGCGAAGCTGCCGACCTGACCTCGCCGGAAGGCATGAAGGATTTCCTGCCCAAGGGCGTTGCCCTGGTGCGTGAAACCGCCGAGAAGAACTACGCCACCTCGCAGGAGCTGGTGAATGTCAGCGTCAAGACCAGCGAAGCGCTGACTTCGTTGGCCAAGGGACAGTTCGAAGCTGCCAACGAGACCTTCGTCAAGCCGGTTGCTGTTGCTGCCCGCAAAACCAAGTAAGCCGCATCCAATAGGGAAGTTGACTCGTCGGTCACTAGACCGACGATTTTAAAACAAGGGCGCGCCGCTGGTACTCCCTCCCCTTGAATCAGCCGGCGCGACCTGAGGCCAGTGGGCAACCACTGGCCTCTTTTTTTGTGTGACCGGCTGGTCGGTGGGTGCGCCCACGCTCGCTATCGACCGATGAAGAACATCGCCACCCAGCACACCACTGCGCCCAGCCACACGACACTGCGCAGGCTGGCCTGGTCGGCGATGTAGAGCGCACCGTAGATCAACCTCAGCACAATGAACGCGATCGCCAGTTGGTCAATGCGCCCCTGCGCATACTGCAACTGATGGGCAATGATCACGGCTGCCGCAAACGGCGGAAATGCCTCGAACGAGTTCAAATGGGCCCAGTGGGCGCGTTGCCGGAACCCATCCAGGCGATCTTGAAACGCGCGCGGCGTGCGGTTGTTGAAGCCCTTTCCGGAAAACTTGGCGACACCGGTAAACACGAATGGCAGGAATGCGGCAATCAGCACACACCAATAAGCGATGGTCATAAGCTCGGGCTCCGTCAAGTTTCGCCAGCACGACAATCGTGCGGTCGGTTTGCAGAATAACTGCGATTCGCACAACTATGCCTTGGTTTCGCGCGCGCACCCAGCCTTGACCGCGCATCAGCGCCGGCGACGTAACGGCAATCTATGCGATACCCATCCCGCTCCCGGCGCGGGAGGCGGGCAGTGAATCCGGTCCGTGGATTGTGCGACACTGCGGAACGCGGTCCTGAAGTCCATTGCATGATTGATCTAATCGTCGAAGCCGGCCCGCAATCGGGGCAGCGATTTGTTGTCGACTCAGCCACTGTGCTGGGCCGTGGGCAATTTGCTGACTTGATGATCAGCGATCTGGCTGTCTCGCGCCGACACGCGCAACTTGACAACGATGACGGGCCCTGGCGTTTGCGCGATCTTGAGAGCGCGAACGGGACGCGGCACAACGGCCGACTGGTGATGGCGCCCATCGACATTGCCGACGGCGACACCATTGAACTCGGCCAAACCCGGTTACGGGTTCGCTGGCGCGACGCCAGCCTGCAAGTGGCAGCGCCGGAATCCACCATGTTGGAACCCGCGGCCCTGGCTGAGCCACCCGCACCTGAGTCGGCAGTCGAGCCCGCACCGAAGTCGGTATCCAAACCGGCATCCAAACCCTCGTTCAGGTCGATGCCGATCCCTGAGCCGAATATCCCGCGTACTTCCGCGGCCAACGAGCTGTATCAGACCACCATCGCGAGACTCAAGGCGATGTCGCGTATCGGCGACATGCTCAGTGAGGCCGGCTCGCTTGAGAGCCGACTGCGCGACGTGCTCAGCGCGCTGAGCGAAGCATTTCCACGCTGCGAGCGCTTCGCCATTCTGGTGCGTGAAGCAACCCATCGTCCGTGGCGCGTGCTGGCCCAGCGCTG